>JAGCUZ010000033.1 GCA_017962615.1 Bacteroidales bacterium
GACATGGCTCGACAACGTGATGTTCGAATACAACCGAGGCCTTCACAAACGCGACTCGCTGTACGTATACGTGTCGACCGGCACGGGCTGCACCGGACCCCAGATGCGCCTCGGCACCCATGCCGAGATAGCCGTCATCGACCTGTTACCCGAATAGCCATGACCAGCAACCCACTACCCGTATATTTCGCCCCGGTGCAAGGCAGCACCGACCTCCCCTACCGCGTCATACACCACAACGCCGTGGGAGGCGTCGACGCATACTACACCCCTTTCCTGAGATGGGAGCCCGGCGGACTGCGCAACAAAGACCGGCACGACATCGACCCCGACGCCAACAGAGGCATCCCTACCGTGGTGCAGCTCATAGCCAACCGGCGCGACGAGTTTGCCCGCCTGCTCGACGCCGTCGAAGAGGCCAGATGGCGACGCATAGACCTCAACGCCGGATGCGCCTTTCCCATGCAGGTGCATGCCGGACGCGGCTGCGCACTGCTGCAGCGGCCTGAAGCCCTTCGGGAGCTCTTCGACGAGATGCGGCGACGCCCCGAAGTGGAGTTCTCGGTTAAGATGCGACTGGGCTGGGAATCGGCCGATGAAGTTTTGACCCTGCTGCCACTCATCAACGACTCGCCCGTCAGCCTCGTAACCATGCATCCGCGCATTGGCAAACGGCAGATGAAAGACAAGCCCGACCTCGACGCCTTCGGGCGTTTCCTGACGCATTGCCAAAAGCCAGTGGTGTACAACGGCGACCTGACCAGCGTAGGCGACATTCACCGCATCGCCAACCTCTTCCCCTCAATAGCCGGAGTCATGATAGGGCGCGGCCTGCTGGCCAACCCGCTGTTAGGCCTCGCCTACCGCGACGGCACAGCCTTCGACGAGGCTGCCCGCATGAGGACGCTACGCCTCATGGCCTCACAGTTGCGGGCCGCCGTCAGGCAGCATCTTGCCAACGAAGGACAGGTACAGCAACGCATGCAAGCCTTCTGGACCTACCAGAAAGGCCTCATCCCCAAGCAGGAATACAAGCAACTGATGAGGGAATAGCCCCTTGTTTCAGACAATTTTTCTTTACAAAGAAACTTTTTGCACAAATTTCTTTCTTTACAAAGAAACTTTTAAGGTGTTTTTCTTTCTTTAAAAAGAAAGATTTGCATAATACGGGTTACTGCGGGTCGACGTCGAAATGGAGTAACAGGCGGCCGTACTGGCCTGAGGCGAGGAAGGCATCGGCCTCGCGGAGCATAATGGCTTTGCCGCTGGCGAAGGACTCGTTACGGTCGAAACGCACCATTATCTTCTTGACATACATATCCCTTACGCGCGAAACGCTGGGATACTCGGGCCCGAGTACGCGGTTGCCGAAATGGCCGCGCAGTAGCTTGGCATAGTCGTAGGCGGCCAGATTGAGCTTGTCATTGTCGCGGTGGCGCAGCCACACCTCAACCAGCTTGAAGAAGGGGGGATAGCGAAACACGCGGCGCTCAGTTATCTGGCTCTTGTACATGGAGAGGTAGTTGCTATCGATAACGTCGCGTATGACCTGATGATATGGATTATATGTCTGTATTATCACCTTGCCACGATGGCCGCGACGACCCGCGCGGCCGCTCACCTGCGTCATCTGCTGGAAGCTGCGTTCGAAGGCGCGGAAGTCGGGGAAGGATATCATATTGTCGGCACTGATGATGCCCACCACGCCGACGTTGTCGAAGTCGAGACCTTTGGTGACCATCTGCGTACCTACGAGGATATCGATATTGTGGTCCTCGAAGTCGTTGATTATCTCGAGGTGGCGTTTCTTCTGCATGGTGCTGTCGAGGTCCATGCGAGCCACCTTGGCGTCGGGGAAGAGCAGCGCGAGGTCGTCCTCGATGCGCTCGGTGCCAGCACCTTTCATGCGCAGGGCTGTGGAATGGCAGGCGGGGCACTCGGAGGGCACGGGGATGCTGTAGCCGCAGTAGTGGCAGCGCAGGCTGTTGGTGCTCTTGTGGTAGACGAGCGACACGTCGCAGTGTTCGCACTGCGGCACCCAGTGACATGCGTCGCACTCGAGGCGCAGCGAGAAGCCGCGGCGGTTCTGATATAGGATGACCTGTTCCTTGCGCTCGAGAGCCTCCTTGATATGGTCGAGGAGGAACTGTGAGAAAGCGAGTTTCACCTCTTTCTTGTACTGAGCCTCCTTCATGTCGACGCACAGCACCTCGGGCAGCCTGGCGCCGCCGAAGCGGTGGCTCATCACGGCGAGGTCGTACTTGCCGTTCTGCGCGTTGTAGTAGGATTCGATAGACGGCGTGGCCGAGCCGAGCACCACCTTGGCATTGCAGATGGAGGCAAGGTATATGGCGCTGTCGCGGCCGTTGTAGCGCGGCGCGGGCTCAGACTGCTTGTAGCTGCCGTCGTGCTCCTCGTCAACGATGACGAGCCTCAGGTCGTGGAACGGCAAGAATATGGCCGACCGTGCTCCAACGAGGACGCGGAAACCGTCGGCCGAGGGGTCCATGGTCTTGTGCCACACCTCGGCACGCTCGTTGGGGTTGAAGCGCGAGTGGTAGATGCCCACCAGCGAGCCGAAGTACTTGCGCAGACGGTTGATAAGCTGCGCCGTGAGGGCTATCTCGGGCAGCAGGAAAAGCACCTGCCCGCCCCGCCGCACCACTTGGTCAATGAGCTTGATATACACCTCGGTCTTGCCGCTCGACGTGACGCCATGGAGCAGCGAGACGCGCTTAGTGCTGTTCTGCAATAGGTCGAAGGCCTGCTGCTGCTCGTCGCTGAGCGCGATGGTGTCGACAGCGGTGGTCGCGTCGTACTGCACGAGGCGGCTCTCCACCTTGTCAAACTGCACCAGCACCTCGTTCTTTATCAAGGTTGCGAGTGCCGACTGCGACAGTTCCTTACCCCCCAGCAGTTCCTGCTTCTTCACGTCGTCGGCACCGAAGTTGCTGAGCTGCATGAACCGCAGCATGACGGCCAGCTGCTTATGCGTGACGGCACGCGCCTCGAGGCGGTCGAAGAGCTCCTTGAGGCGGTTCTCGTCGCGGTAGGCGTCGGCAAGGCGCAGGTGCGGCACACTGCGTGGCGTGAAGCGCTGCTTGAGTTCTTCCTCCATGACGATGATGTGCTTCTCTATCATCGTCTGCAACAGCGGCATAATCTTCTGGAAGCCAGTGACGGTAGCCACCTGACTGACAGCGAGCGTCTGCTGGGCTGCCAGTGCGTCGACCACCTTGGCCTCGTTCTCGTCGAGTGCGCCGTAATCGCCGTCGAAGTCGGGATGGATGGTGATGTACGACTCGCTGGTGAGCCTTAGCGACGACGGCATGGCCACAGCCATCACGTCGCCAGGGTAGCACATATAGTAGCGTGCCATCCACTCCCATAGCTGGAACTGCAACTCGCCAACCAATGGCTGCTCGTCGAGTATGGAGAGTATGTACTTGGTTTTGTGCTGCGGAGCCTCTTCATGCAACCGCCTCACCAAAGCCGAATAGAGGCGCTTGGCACCGAACTGCACCACGACGCGCTGTCCCACACGGATGACGTCGTTGTACTCCTGCGGCACTCGGTAGGTGTAGGTGTCGGGGATGTGCAACGGGAGCAGTACGTCGACAAAATAGACGGTGCGTTCCATGAGGCGGAGCTATCTGGCAGCTATATGTTATTCATTGACTTGCGGCTCATACGTAAGCACCACCAGCCCTTCGCGGAGGAGTTCCAGCTTGTCGCGGCTCAGTCGGTAGGCGTCGGCTCCTTTGAGCAGGGGCATGTAGCGCACCGGCAGCTTACGCAACTCCTCGGGACAGCCCTTCTTGGTGGCGTTGATGTCGCCAACCTTTATGTGTCCTGGCTCGGGTTCCTCGTAAGGGCCGAAGTAGCGGTTGCAGCCGTCGCTGCCCGAGAGCATAAGGCCTTCGGGGTCGACCACCAGCGTAACACGAGGCTGACCGTCGGCATACTTCACCGCCTCGCCTTGTATCTTCACCAGCACCCAGGTAACCTGTGCGTCGAGCTTGGACGCAGGCTCCTCGGCAGCGGCAGTTCTACGCGAACTTTTGCAGCCCACGGAGAGAATCATGGCAGTCATGGCAATCAACAATGTAAGTTTTTTCATAAGACAGGAAAATTAGAAACCTTTTTGATTTTCATAGAGCTAAGAGGCAAAGCCCAAAGCACTCAAAAGTGCAAATTTACGAAAGATTTTTCATATTGAGACCATCATGTCTGTTTTTTTTCGTAATTTTGTAAATTCAAATTTTGGGGCCATCCCCCGTATAACACTGACAATGAAACACAACCTTGACTCATTGATAGTAGTGGGCGACCGCGTGCTCATCCGTCCCGACGAAGAATCGGACCGTACCAAGAGCGGACTGTACCTTCCTGCAGGCTATCAAGACAAAGAAGAGATACAGTCGGGCTACATATTGAAATGCGGTCCTGGCTACGCCCTGCCGGGCAACACCGACGACGAGCCGTGGAAGCCCGTGAGCAAGGAGGTGCGCTACCTGCCGTTGCAGGTGCAGCCCGGCGACCTGGCTCTGTTCCTGAAAAAGAACGCCGTGGAAATCAAATACAACGGCGAGAAATACTATATCGTGCCGCAGTCGGCCATACTTCTGGTCGAGCGTACCGAATTCTGACAAAAAAACAACTACACAACCGACATAAAACTATCAAACAATGACATCCAACGAAATACGCCAAGCCTTCCTCGATTTCTTCAAGAGCAAAGAGCACCTCGTGGTGCCGTCGGCCCCCATGGTGGTGAAGAACGACCCCACCCTGATGTTCACCAACGCGGGCATGAACCAGTTCAAGGACATATTCCTTGGCAACGCTCAGCCCAAGCATCCGCGCCTTTGCGACGCGCAGAAGTGCCTCAGGGTGAGCGGCAAGCACAACGATCTTGAGGAGGTGGGACACGACACCTACCATCACACCATGTTCGAGATGCTTGGCAACTGGAGCTTTGGCGACTATTTCAAGAAAGAGGCCATAGCCTACGCTTGGGAGTTCCTCACCGAGTGCATGCATATCGATAAGAACAACCTGTACGTCACCGTGTTCGGCGGCGACTCCAACGAAGGCCTCGACATGGACATGGAGGCCTACGGCTACTGGAAGAACCACATAGCCGAAGAGCGTATACTCAAAGGCTCCAAGAAGGACAACTTCTGGGAGATGGGCGACCAAGGCCCATGCGGCCCGTGCAGCGAGATACATATCGACCTGCGTCCCGACAGCGAGAAAGCCCTCGTCCCGGGTCGCGACCTAGTGAACAAGGACAACCCCTTGGTCATTGAGATATGGAACCTCGTGTTCATGCAATACAACCGTCAGGCCAACGGCACGCTGGTGCCGCTGAGCGCCAAGCACATAGACACTGGCATGGGCTTCGAGCGTCTCTGCATGGTGATGCAGAACAAGCAGTCGAACTACGACACCGACGTGTTCCAACCACTCATACAGGAGATCGCCGCCAAGGCGGGACGCGTATATGGCAAGGATGAGAAGGCCGACATAGCCATGCGCGTGTGCGCCGACCACCTGCGTGCCGTGAGCTTCAGCATAGCCGACGGCCAGTTGCCCGGCAACGCCAAGGCGGGCTACGTCATACGCCGCATCCTCAGGCGTGCCGTGCGCTATGGCTACACCTTCCTCGGCTTCAAGGAGCCGTTCCTCAACACCCTGGTGCCGACGCTCGTCGGTCAGATGGGTGCCCAGTATCCCGAGCTGCAGAGTCAGCAGCAACTCGTACAGCACATCATCCTCGAAGAGGAGCAGGCATTCCTGAAGACCCTCGCCAACGGCATACTGCGCTTTGAGGAATACGCCCGCAACGCCGAGCACGCCGCCAAACGCATCATCGACGGTGCCTTCGCCTTCGAACTCTTCGACACCTACGGCTTCCCCATCGACCTCACACGCCTGATGGCCACCGAGCAGGGCTGGGATGTCGACATGGAGGGCTTCCAGAAAGGACTTGAGGAACAGAAACAGCGCAGCCGTGCCGCAGCAGCACTGGAAAGCGACGACTGGGTGGATATAGTGCCTGGCATAGAGCAGCAGTTTGTGGGCTACGACACACTCGCCGTCGAAACACGCATCACTCGCTACCGTCATATAGCCACCAAGGGCCAGGAATACTATCAGCTGGTGCTGGAACAGACCCCGTTCTACGGCGAGGCGGGCGGACAGGTGGGCGACCGCGGCACCATCACACTGGGCGACACCACGATACCAGTCATTGACACCAAGAAAGAGAACAACCTTATAGTACATATAGTACCTGCCGACAAGTTCGCGGCGCTCATCAACAGCACCGCCGACGCTCTGCTCAAAGGCTCCGCAAAGGTCCAGGTCAACGAGGAACGCCGTCGGGCCATAGAGTGCAACCACTCGGCCACCCACCTGCTGCACAAGGCTTTGCGCCGTGTGCTTGGCACCCATGTGGAACAGAAGGGCTCGAGCGTCGACGACAAGCGCCTGCGCTTTGACTTCTCCCACTTCGCCAAACTCTCGCACGAGGAGATACGCGAGGTGGAGCGTCTGGTCAACAACGACATACGTCTTGCCACAGCCAGGGACGAGCGTCGCGACATGCCCATCGAGGAAGCTCGCGAGCTGGGTGCCATGGCCCTCTTCGGCGAGAAATACGGCGACCACGTGCGCGTCATCAAATTCAACGACAGCATAGAACTCTGCGGCGGCACCCATACCGACAATACAGGACACATAGGCTCGCTCCGCATCGTCAGCGAAGGTGCCGTGGCGGCAGGCATACGCCGCATCGAGGCCGTAACCGGCGCTGCCGCCGAGCAATACGGCGACGAGCAGCAAGACCTCCTCGACTCGCTCCGCGAGCTGCTCAAGAACCCCAAGGACCTGTCGGCCGCCATCACACGGCTACAGGAGGAGAACGGCGACCTGCGCACACAGATAGAGGCTCACCGCAAGGAACAGGCCCTCACCCTGCAACATCAGTTGCAACAGCAGCTCGACGGCAACCCCGTCCTCGTGCAGCGGCTCGACATCGACCTCTCGCTGCTTAAAGACTCTGTGCTGCAGCTGCGCAACGACAACCCCGACATGGCGCTGGTGCTCGCCAGCACATTCGGCGACAAGCCGTCGCTGCTGGTGACCCTTGGTCAGAACAGGGTCGACGCAGGCAAGAATGCTCCCGCCATTGTCCGCACGGCGGGCAAGGAAATACAGGGCGGTGGCGGCGGCCAGCCCGGCTACGCCACGGCGGGCGGCAAGAACCTCGACGGCCTTGACAAGGCCATGCAGGTGGCAGCCGAGCTTGTGGCATAAGCCCAAAAGGATTAAAATATCACAATAACAAATCGTTACACGATAAATCAATAGCCACTGAGCTCATTCAGTGGCTATTTTGCATATATGAATGCCTCTTGGGAACAGAAAATAGCCGTTCGAAGAGAGTTTGTGCATAAAAAATGCAAATTGCAACAGTTTGTAAATTAGCATATTTTATCAACAAATAGCAATTCATTGCAAAAAAAAGTTTGACAATTAATAAAAAAGTTGTACTTTTGCAGCCGATTAACGAAGTCACCAAGGCTTGGTGCTGAAGCAATCAAGATTGGCTCCTTAGCTCAACTGAATAGAGCATCTGACTACGGATCAGAAGGTTGCAGGTTTGAATCCTGCAGGAGTCACAAAAAAAGAAAGACATCCTTTGTGGATGTCTTTCTTTTTTGTATCTGTTCGGTTCAATGACAAGTGCATACTGCACGCTAGATATGGAATCACTTGCGCAGGGAGAGCGCGAGGGTGCGGTTCTGGATTGCACGCTCATAGTTGGGGTCGAGGACGAGCACGCTGTCGAAATACGCTATGGCGCGGTCGTAGTCTTCGAAGTATATCATCTCCATATAGCCAAGGTTGTTTAGGGCATCAACATTGCCCGGGTCTATACGGAGCAGCTGACGGTATATCTCTTCGGCCTTAAGAGCCTCTTCCAAGTCCTGGTAGAGCAACGCCAACCCGTAAATGGCCTGCACGTTGGTGGAGTCGAGCTGAACGGCGGTGGTCAGATAATCTATGCCCAGGGGATTGCGCTGGTCGGCATAGAGCATACCCACTTCCTCGTAGGCCGGAGCATAGTCGGGGTACAGGTCGATAACCTTGCGCAGCAGCTTCACGGCATTGAGCGTGTCGCCTTTCTCCTTATAGATAAAACTCTTCATATATAGAGCCGTGCGGTTGTCGTGCTCAACGGCCGTCACCTTGCTCAGGTTTTCAAGGGCACGGTCGTAGTCGCCGCTGTAAAATGCAATCTCGCCCATCTTGAGGTTGGCCTCTTTGTTCTCTGGGTCGAGCTGCAGAGCCTGCCGCAGTGCGCCGTAGCTCTTGCCGACGTTGCCTGTAGAGAAGTAGGCATCGCCCAAGGCTGTGTAGTAGTCGCATTCGTCATCGTCGAGCGACACGGCTTTCTCGAGGTCTTTGACAGCCTCCTGTCCACGTCCCATCGACGTGTACAGTTTGCCTCGGTGGTAATAGAGAGATGCATTGCGGGGATGGTGACGCAACTTAGCGTCGAGCAACTCGAGCTGCTTGTCGGCGGGAAGGTTCGACAAATCTCCTTCAATATTATCGCACGAAACATAAAGCACCGCCACCAGCATGATGGTCGACAAGGCCAGCAAATTGGCACGTTTGAGTCTCGACAACATATTCATCACTTCTCTCCTGAAAATATTTTTTATTTTTTTTTGAAACTTTTTTATCCAAGTCACGTATAATATAAACGTGCTACTTATTTACGATGTATTTGTGTTAGCGAAGCGGTCTTGAGAAAGGCCGCTTTCGTTTTTAGGCACAACCAGTAGCGCGCCGCAGAGACTTCCTTACTGCTCGAAGTCCATGCCCAGCATGCCGAGTATCATTCGCATGTTGTTGACGTAATACTGCAGCCCGCAGGACTTGCAGGTGTCGGCCGGGTCGTGGTAGTTGCCGTTGGGTCCACCCATGGTGATGAAGAACATGGCCGGGCATTGGCTGCTAAAAGGATAGTGGTCGCTGTTGGGCGAATTGTCGCGCCGCTTGATAGCGGGAACCAGCTCCCACTTCTCGTTGATGGTTTCCAGGCGGTCGATATAAGGCTTTGTATCGTCGGCATTGGCGTTGAACACCATCAGACCTTTCTCGCCACCACAGAACATGTCGATATTGACGAGAGCCTTCACCTTGCTGAGGTCGATAGGGCTGTTCTCGACAGCGGTCTTTGAGCCTTTAAGACCCGATTCCTCGCCGCAAAAGAGCATGTAGACCAATGTATAATGCGGCTTCGAGGCCGAGGCTATACGAGCCAGATCGAGCACTGCCGCCACACCGCTGGCATTGTCGTGCGCACCGGGGAAATAAACATGCTCGCCCATGGTTCCGCAATGGTCGTAATGGGCGGTGAAGACAATCATCGTGTCCACCTCGCCACGGAAGAACCCCATGATGTTCTGCGACTTGTAATCGGTATTGTGTATAAGGTCGATGTTGGCCGACAGTTTCTTGAAACTGCGCGGGAAGCAGCTGTTGAGTATCTCCACACAATAGGGATTGCGCTCGTATGGACCAGCCACGGGACTGTATGTGTGGAGCTTGTCCACGCCGATATACCACACGCCGTCAACGAGTTTCTTCTTCTTGGCTTTCTTCAGATGTTTCTCGGTGGCATAACGCTTGGCCGAATAGATGCGGAACTCCTCGTAGGGTTTGTATTGCCGCTTACCGATGGTAAGGTCGCAGCTGTCAATGTCGTACACATCATAATACACGGGCTGAAAGTAGTTCTCGACCAACGGCCGGAGCCCGAGGCTGCGCATCTCGTTGCGGAGATATTCCGCCGCGATGGAGTCGCCGCTGTGGCCGCACGACCGGCCGTACATGGCGGGCGACGAGAGGTCGCGTATTATGCGACGGGCAAACGATGTGTCCTGCCCCTGCGAAAGCATGGGCAGACAGAGCAATGCTATGAGTAATATTTTCTTCATTATGACAGTGTTTTGCGTGTATTAATATTTGTAAACGGCGAGACTCGCTTTTTATTGTGTCAGAAGCCTGGGATACTGAAAAACAGGGTCGGCAGCATAAGGAGGAAGCCTACGATAATCAGCCCCACGATAAAGCGCCACACCCACTTGAGCCATGTGCCGTAGGGTATCTTGGCCACTCCCAGGCAGCCTATCAGCACGCCGCTTGTGGGCGTAAGCATGTTGGTAAAGCCGTCGCCGAACTGGAAGGCAAGCACCGTGGTCTGCCGCGACACGCCGATAAGGTCGGCAAACTGTGCCATTATCGGCATGGTAAGCGCCGCTTTGGCGCTACCGCTGGGCAGCACTATGTTGAGTGCCGTCTGGAAGAGATACATCACCCCTACCGAGGCCATCTCGCCGGTGGCGGCGAGCGAACGGCTGAGGCCGTAAAGGATGGTGTCGAGCACATGCCCGTCGCGCAGTATGAAGATGATGCCGCTGGCAAGACCCACCACCAGAGCTGCACCCAGTATATCCTTGCAGCCTGTCAGGAACAGCTTGGCGATGGCATCGGCACTCTGGCTGTCGGCAATGCCGCTTGCTATGCCCATGGCAAGGAACAGCGCCGATATCTCAAGCACATACCAGTCGTAGCCGAGCACTCCGGTAACGAGATAGGCTATCGTGAAGATAAAGATGTCGAGAATGAAGAAATGCACCGACTTGCGAAGCAGGAAGAAGGCGCTGACGCCGAAGAGCAACACCAGTATCGGCAGCAGCGGCAGACTTACGCCGCTGTGTCCCACCGACAGCTCGGTCATCGGGTATGCCACGGCACACCACGTCAGCACCGAGCACAGCACTCCCCACACAACCCATGCCACCCGCGGAGTGCGGTACACCACCGCCTCGCTGCTCTGTTCCTGCGCACGGCCGCGCCAATAGGCGTCGAGGTTGTACACCGGCGAACTTTCGGGCTTGCGTTTCACCCTGTGCGCATACCACAGCACGAAGGCTATTGACAGCACCGTCAGCACTACCCAGCACAACACCCTGTACTCCAAGCCGCTGAATATCGGGATACCAGCAATGCCTTGCGCTATGCCTATGGTGAAGGGGTTGAGCATTGCCCCGGCGAAGCCCACATGGGCCGCCACGTAGCACATGCAAAGTCCTACAATACTGTCGTACCCCATCGACACCGCCAAGGGGACGAATATAGCCACAAAGGCTATCGTCTCCTCGCTCATGCCGAATACAGCGCCGAACAGGCTGAACATTATCATTATAAGTATGATGATAAGATTCTCAACCCCGAGCCGTCGGAACAACGCATAGCGGTTGAGCCGCTGCACACGCCTGAGGAACACCATCACGCCCACATCGATGGCTCGACTGTTGTTGAGAATCCAGAAAGCGCCTCCCACCATGAGTATGAACACCACGATGTCGGCCTTGTCGCAGAAGCCGCTGAACAGGGCCGAGAATATCTGCCATGTCTGCGGCGATGGCGGCACTCGGTGGTAGGTGCTGCCGTCGACTACTTCGCGTACGCCGCCGTCAACCTCTATGGCATGACGGTCGTACATGCCGCCTGGTATAAACCAGGTGCTTATGGCCGACAGTACTATCAGTGCGAATACTATTGTAAAGGTATGCGGTATCTTCTTCATCTATAATGGCTAATCTTTGGCGACAAGCATTGCCGCCTCGGCGGGGCTGACGTTGCGCAGATGGCTGTTGCGATAGCGCTTGTCCTGCGACACATCAGTGCCGAACCACTCGGGCGGCACAAACCGGCAGGAAGCCTCCACCGTAGGAAACTCCACCTCCACCAAGGCGAACCCTTCGAGTGCACCATGGAACAGGTCGAGCTCGGCCACAAGCGGCTCTCCCCTACCCTCTTCGGTATTCAGAGGTATGCGGTAGCGGGTCTTAACTATAAAGTTGCCGTCGCATTTTGTACGCAGATGGGCATACGACTCGACCGTAAGATAAAATTCTTCCTCGCGGTTCACGATAGGCGCCGCCACGTTGTCGCCCACCTGCGGACGGCGATGTTCCTTGATGGTGAGCACATAGCGGTTGTCTTCGCGACGTATGCGTATCGTTGGCGATGAGCCGATATATCCCTGTTCAAGCTCGTGCCGCTGGCAGTCCTCAAGACCGTCGGGCAGGAACCTGACAAGATATTTACGCTCTATCTCCATAATGTGGTGACGGCCTACAACAGCCCTTCCAGGCAGGCAGTTACATTGCGGGCAATGCGGGCCTCCACGTCGGCGCACGACTCGGCCCTTTGGAACTTCTCGCCTATAATATGCTCGTACAGTTCCACATATCGGTCGGTGATGCCGTTAACTATTGCGTCGGTCATCTCGGGCACCTTCTCGCCTTCGCGACCCTGGAAGCCGTTGTCCATCAGCCATTCACGCACAAACTCCTTGCTCAGCTGACGCTGGCGTTCGCCCTTGGCCTGACGCTCATCGTAGCCTTCGGCATAAAAATAGCGGCTTCTGTCGGGAGTGTGTATCTCATCAATCAGATATATCTTGCCATCGCGTTTGCCAAACTCGTACTTGGTGTCAACAAGTATAAGGCCCTGCGCCGCAGCGATCTGAGTGCCACGCTCGAAGAGTGCCAAAGCATAGCGTTCCAGCTGGTCGTAGTCCTCCTTAGCCACCAGTCCCGTGGCGATGATTTCCTCACGCAAGATGTTCTCGTCGTGTCCCTCGTCGGCCTTGGTGGTGGGAGTCACTATGGGCGTGGGGAACTTCTGGTTCTCCACCATCCCCTCGGGCAGCGTGATGCCGCAAAGCGTGCGCGCGCCTTTCTTGTACTCGCGCCAGGCGCTGCCGGCAAGGTATCCGCGCACTATCATCTCCACACGGAACCCTTCGCATTTAAGACCCACTGTGACCATCGGGTCGGGCGTGGCTATCTTCCAGTTGGGCACTATGTCGGCGGTGGCGTCAAGGAACTTGGATGCAATCTGGTTGAGCACCTGACCTTTGTAAGGTATTCCCTTGGGAAGCACCACGTCGAAAGCCGATATACGGTCGGTTACAACCATTGCCAAATACTTGTCGTCTATATTGTAAACATCACGAACCTTGCCCACATAGAGGCTTTTCTGTTTCGGAAACTGGAATTGGGTCTTGACTACTGCATTCATGATTGAAAATATTATTGAGTTTGAATTGTTTTCAGGCGTTGTCGTCCATGTTGGAGGCAAAGAAGGTGAAGTTCACCTTGCCGTAGCGCCGGTGCTGCCAGTAATGCGGATGGGTGTCGAACGAATGCTCCTTGGAGTGCTCCACCACCAGGATGCCGTCGGGTTTGAGCAGTCCTTTCTCGAATACCAAGTCGGGCAAGGTCTCCAAGTTCTCCATCGCGTATGGCGGGTCGGCGAAGATTATGTCGAAAGTGCGGTTGGCACGCTTCAGCAGGTCGAAGGCGTCGGCCCTGACCACATGCATGTTGTTCAGTCCAAGCCGTACCGATGTGGCTTTTATGAAGTCGGTGCATGCGGCGTTTATATCTATCGACGTCACGCTGCGTGCACCCCTCGACACGAACTCC
Source organism: Bacteroidales bacterium (assembly GCA_017962615.1). Classification (GTDB taxonomy): domain Bacteria; phylum Bacteroidota; class Bacteroidia; order Bacteroidales; family P3; genus Colimorpha. The sequence goes on from JAGCUZ010000033.1 coordinate 13,584, forward strand.
ACACTCACCGCACCTGTGCCGGCAAACAGGTCGAGCACGTCGCACTCCTCATAGTCAACATAGTTGTTGAGGATATTGAAGAGGCTCTCGCGTGCCATGTCGGTAGTAGGCCGCACTGGCAGGTTTGCGGGAGGCTCCAAGCGTCGTCCCCTTAATGTTCCGGCAATTATGCGCATGACTTTTGTTGATATGTTTATCCGTTGATAGGTTGATAAGTTGATAAGTTTATATGTTATATGCGTCAGCCTCTATCACATCTATCGTCTCTATCGCATCTATAACCTTTCAGTTCGCGTCAGCCACTTAAACCTTAAAACTATAAACTTATAACTCTAACCTATACTCTAGTTCAGCACCATCACGTAGCGGTAGCTATGCAGATGCTGGAACTCGGCATTGAGGTAGCGCAGCTCGCGTCCGTTGTTGAGCTTGACATCGGCAAAATAGTGGCGCATGAGGTTGTAGTTCGCCAGCGTCACCTCGCCCGACAGCAACATCTGCAGTCGACCTGCGTCAAGTCCCTCTTTGTTGACTATGTCGAGGGCAAAATACAGCGCATCGCTAAAGTCGTTGCACACGTATGTGTTGGCAAGCTGCAGCGTGCCGTTCTTCATCACCACTATATCGGCAGCCTTGGGACGCATGTTGACGGCTATCAGCTCGCCGTTGGCGCTCTTGGCCAGCAGGTCGGCCGAAGCCAACTTGGCAAACTGGCAGCGCACCTTGATACCCGGCAGCGTGATGCGGTAGGCCGAAAGCACCGTGTTGTCGGCCTCGAAGACCGACCAGGCTTTCAGCTGCTCTATATAATCCGAGCACAGCGTGGCACCCGGCTCAACGCGGCACACCGTCTCCAGATAACGCCTGTCGTTCTCGGCCTCGTATAGATGCTCGGGCACAAGCACAAACTGCTGTGTGGGTATCACCAGCTCCAGAGCCGCCACTCCGATGGTCGGCAGCTCGCAGTCGGCCACCACTCCGCGTATCGTGCCCATCAAGTCGCTCATCGTGGTGCCTTCGTAGCTCACGTCGCCGCTTTTCACCAGGAATCCCTGTGTTGTAGTGACGGCAAAAGAAAATCCATTTGACTTATGGCAAATGGATAATCTCTTCTCGTCTGTCGGCAGTTCTTTTTCTGTATTAATATAGGAAATGACTTGGTATGACATGACGTTTCAGAAATGAGGTGTTTATTATTCGAAGTTTCCTTCGGTGATGGGGCTGTTCAGGTCGCCGACCTTCCATCCGGGATAGCGGTTGGTCTGCTCGAGGGCGGCTATCTTGTTGACGACATCCTGCTGGTTCATGTCGGCCAGGAGGTCTTTCAGGTCAACCTTCACCTCGAACACGGGCACCATGAATCCGCCGCTCTCCACCATACCGGCACCGATTGTGAAGTCGTACTTCTTGTCCTTGGGGAACGGCACATAGCGCAGGTTCAGGATCTCCTCGTCGCTCAGCGTCAGCTTGCCACTCTCGCGCAGCTGGGCTATGGGGTTCACATATGCCTCCTTGCGGATAAGATAGCCCAGCTTTATCTTCTCGGTCTCGCTCATCTCGTCAACATCCACGTCGGCGGGAATCTTGTCGTGCTGCACCTCTTTGAGGACGATGCGCAGGCTGTCTTCATTCATCAGACGCGAGAAAAGGGTGTCGAAGCTGCCGCAATAGTGGCCGTAGGCCATCTTGTACGACTCCTCCAACAAACGTATGTCTTTCAGTTTCTCGGCACATACATCGCGACGATACTGATACTCGTTGTCGAATTTAACAGGTTTCATAATGCTGGAATAAAGCCATATCGCCAAACCGACAATAACGGCGCCTAGCACCACTTCGCAAATAATTTTTGTTGACTTGTTCATTGTTGTGTTATGTTTTATTGTTCTATATACATCTTTATATCGGTTGTGCGCCGCAATCTCCTATCTTTTTGTTGGTTATCAGCGAAACAGAAGAATTTGGCTCACACCGTTGAATTTGCAAATATACAAAATTTATCTCATTTGGTGATATTTTTTTCTAAACAGTTTTGTTTTATGACTCCTATTCACCTCAGCAACAGCACCGTTCCCGACTTGTCCTGCACAGCGGCGTCGGTACCCACATGGCGGTAGTGGATGATATATGTGTAGGCTCCCTGCGGACAAGGGTTACCCTCGTAGGTTCCGTCCCATCTCTCCTCGGCGTTGTTGGTGTGAAACACGCGAATGCCATTGCGTGCGTATATCTGCAAGTCGAAATCAACCATGCCGGTGCTCAGCACCCCGAAGGTGCGGTTGCTCTCGCCGTCGGGCGTGAAGGCGTTTGGCACGTACAACGTGTACTTGCGCACAGCCACCACCTTTGTCGACGTGTCGCTGCACGAGCTGTTGTAGGCCTCGAGCATCACCACCACCGAGTCATCGTCGAGGCTCAGGTAATGCAGGTGCGCCCTGTCGCTCAGCCACTCGCCGTTCACATACCAGTTGCGTCCCGTATTGTTGTGGCTGTGGTCTATGGCCGTCAGCTCGCGGTTGCTGTAGGTCAGGAAGGTGGGCGACACCTCGAACACTGCCGCCACCGACGCCAACGGCTCCAAGGTTACGCTCTTCACCGCCGGACATGTATATGTCGCCCCGTAGTCGGCAAAAAGACTGTACACCGTTGTCGTAGTAGGACATACCGTCACCGCCATCTGGTTCTCATGGTCGTCGAGCGACGGGTCGTGCGGCGACGAGCTCCACAGGGTATACGGCACGTCCGATGTCGCCGTCAGCATATACACTCCCCCGCGGCACAGCGGACGCGAAGCGATGTCCACCACAGGCCGCTCGTGCATGGCCAGCCGCAGCGTCACCGTGCTGTCGCAGCCGCGCCGCGTGGCGAGGGTGTCGTAATACACTCCGGCATGCGTCAGCGTTTGCCGCGCACCGAAGCGGTAGCTCTCGTTCTCGCAGAACGTGTCTGCAAGGTCGGTATGTTTCGTTGGCGATATCCTCAGCCACAGCGTCACTATGCTGTCGCAGCCGTTGCCGCCATGCAGCGTCACGCGCGGTCCCGTGAGGCTGGCCTTGTAGGTGTTGCCGTCAATCCATTGCGCACTGTCGCAGGCCAGCACGCTGTCCATCACGTACTGCGTGCGCTGTATCGTCAGGCTCAGTCTTATAACGCTGTCGCAGCCAAGCATGTTGCGCAGCGTCACCGAGGGGCCTTCCACGCTCGAGCTGTAGGTGCGCCCGTTGCGCCATGTGTACCTGTCGCAGGCCTCCACGGCCTCCACGGTGCTCGACGTGTCCTTCAGCGACAGGCGGCGCGTCACCACGCTGTCGGCGCCGTTGGCCGACGGCAGCGTGTCGTTGCCCGACCCTGCCCTGCTGAACAGCACCCCGCCCCATCGCAGCGGCAGCTGGTTGGCGCACCGTACGCTGTCGACGGTGTCGCGGCTGTTCAGGTGCACATGCAGAGTGTAGTTTATAACGCTGTCGCACCCCTGGCTGTTTATCACCGACACCGTCGCCGCCGTGTCCCATTCCGGCATCGCATGGCTGCCTCCCGGCACCGCGTCGAGCCTGAAGCCGTTGCGGGCAAAAGGCACCTGCCTCTCGGCTATGGTGTCGCTCACGCTGCCGTAGGTCACCGTCCGCACCGTGAGGCTGAGCGTCACCACGCTGTCGCAGCCCGCCGTGCTCGTCAGCCTACACACGTAGGTGCCGCTGCTGTCGCGGTCGACTCCGCAAAACCTCATCACCTCGCCGGTGCATATCGAGTCGCTCACCGCCATGTCGTACATCCCGTTCACCGTCAGGTGCATCTCCACGGTGCTGTCCACGCCGTGCCATCCCGCTCCCGCAAGGGTGTCGTCGTGCTGCATCGTGAACCGCGCGTCGCGCGGGGCGTTGCTCTCAAAACGGTGCCCGTTCCACACCAGCGGCAGCCTGTCGCGGCACACCGTGCTATCAGCCCTGCGGCGCACATTGCGCCACACGTGCAGGTTGTAGTCTATCACGCTGTCGCATCCTGCGGCATTGGCAATCACTATGCTGCTGTGCTGCACCAGCGCGCCGAACACACGCCCCAGGTACTGCCACGGCAGCCGGTTCTCCACTATCGTGTCCCTGCGCACCGCGTTGCTGTTGTGCAGCACGTTGAGCCTCATCACCACCACGCTGTCGGCTCCCGTATGGGCCTGAAGCACAGCCCTCCCCCACCCCTCCGGACCTATGAGCACGCCATTCCATCTCAGCGGCAGAGACCCTTCGCACACCGTGCTGTCCACCGTGTCGTACACATTGCGGTGCACATACAGCGAGTAGTCTATCACGCTGTCGCATCCCGCCACGTTGCGCACCGTAACACTCAGGTGGCTCACGCTGTCGCGGCACACCACCCCGTTGTAAGTATACGGCAAAGCACCCTCCACCACCGTGTCGAGCACACGGCTTGAGTTGTTGCGGCTCACGTGCACACGCATCACCACGCTGCTGTCCTCGCCGTGGCACGCCGCACCCGGCAGCGTCGCCGTCGACGTGTCGCTGCGCGCAAACCTCACGCCGTTCCATAGCAACGGCAGGCTGTTCTCGCACAGCATGCTGTCGACAAAGCTGCGCACGTTGAGCCACACATGCAGCGAGTACAGCTCGTTCACCGGGCAACCACCCATGTCGGTGTACGGCCGCACCACGTTGCTCACCGCGCCGCTGTAGCTCACACCTCGGTGCGTCCAAGGCAACTGGTTCTCCACCACGGTGTCGCGGCTTACGACCACCACCGTGTCAGTCACCACTATCGACTTCGACAGCGTACTGCGGCAGTTGTTGTGGTACGACACCTCGGCGGTGTACAGGTTTCCCCGCGCAGGCGTCACCGTGATGCTACGCTGGGTTGACGAGTTGTTCCACCTCACGGCCGTGACATGGGCGCAGCTGTCGTTCACCACGTTCAATGTCACCTGCTTGCCGGGGCACACCGTGTCGCGGCTCGCCGTCAGGCGCGCCCTGCAGGTGTCGATGCCCACCGTCACCGTCGTCACAAGGTCGTAGTTCAATCCGCTGCAGGCCATATAGGTAAGCCTCGCCGTGTAGGTGGTAGGTGACTGCGGCGCCACAAACACCGAGTCACCCCGGCCAATCACCACGCCTCTGGCTGCACTCGTATCGGTGCCGCGATACCAGGTAATGGTGTAGTTCAGTGGTCCTTGCGGTATAAAACGCCACGCCTCGGGAGTCGTCACGTCGCCAGTCCATCCGTTGCGCCCGGGAGCGGCAAAGGCCGATGTGCCGGCACTGTTCTGTATGCCTATCGTCCCGTACCCTTCGTTGGTCGTCGAGCAGCACCCGCGACGGTTCACATACACGTCGATGATATTAGTACCCTCGTGAAGCACAATCTGATACGTGCTGTAGTACCTGCGTGCCAGCAACATGTGCCCATACTGTGCAATGCCGTTCCAGCTCACGCACAGCTTGCGGCAGGGATACTCGCCCAGCACCGCCTGATAGATGCCCCTGTTGCTCACACCCGTGTTGCCGTGAGCCGGGTCTATGTCCTCGTAAATGCCGTATATAGCGTTCTTTATGGGAAACCGCGTGTTTGGTATCGGCGAATAGTCGTGGTAGTCGTACTCGCAGAAGCTGCGGGCGCGGCCGCCGCCCATAGCAATCACGCCGTTGGCGCCCACGCAGGCCGAGCCGTACGTCTGCCCGAAGAAGCAGAAGCCGAACGGCAGTATGATAGAGTCGGCAAAGATATCGTCCTCGTTTATAAACAGCTGCGTGCCCGTGTTGAACGGATGCGGCGGGTTGTACGGGATAGCCTGCACCGTGTAGGTGCCGTTAAAGCTGGCGCTGGTCACCACCGACGCCGCCTTCAGCCAGATGCCGCTGCCGTCGCAGCGCGTCACCGTGTCCCATCCGGCGCTCACATACGGCGCGTAGGTCGACCGCTGCGCGTAGTCGATGCTCGGGCACTGCGCCGCCGCCGTGCCCCACAGCAACGGCATCACCACCGCCAGCCACAAGGCCAGGCGCGGCACACACAGCTTATTATCAGCCCATTGCATCATATTATATACAATAAGTGCTATTGCAAAAATACAACAAAAAACAACAATATTATAAAAAAAGTGCACCATGTCATAAAAAAACAGTACTTTTGCACCGTCGCAACATAAAGGAAAGAACGGCAGCAAGTCTATCGCCGGCAGTCACTTACGCGAGTAATGACGCGGGAGGAAAGTCCGGGCAACACGAGCCACCATACTTCCTAACGGGAAGGGACCGCCAGGCCAAAGCCTGCGGCCACAGAGAGTGCCACAGAAAGCAAACCGCCGATCTCCGCAAGGAGAGGTAAGGGTGAAAGCGCGAGGTAAGAGCTCACGACGGCGGGCAGCGATGCCCTCCGATGGTAAACCTTATGGGTTGAAAAACCAAATATACCGACAGTTAAGGGCAGGCTCGCCCGTTGTCGGGGGGTAGGTTGATTGAGACATGTGGCGACACATGCCCTAGATAAATGATAGACACGGCCCCCGCGGCCGCACAGAACCCGGCTTATGCGCTGCCGTCCTTTCTTTCCTTCTGTACTTCAAACACCTCTAATGTACTGCACGCCGTTGGCCCGCACCCTCAAAACGTCTGGGTGTTATTAGAGTGCCGCAGGTGAATAAAAGTCCTGTGCGCTAATGATATGAGCACCGCTGGAATCAATAAAATGCAGCGAATAACAACTATTGGCGGGTGTCGCCGTCGATAAACACTGGTACCATTACGGTTGGTTCGAATGATTGTTTTTGCCGTTTCAGAAAAAATACGTATCTTTGCAGCGTGAAAAGGATATAAAAGAATGTGTTAACGTGTTAATACGTGAATGCGTTAGTGAATTCGAGAATGTGGAAATGTTTTTGCTCCAACCTCTGCACAAAATAAGGTATAAAGAAAGATCGTATAGCCAACACCTTCGAAGGAACACCGAGAGATCATATGGCAAACTATCCGACATGTCTTAGGATTATAATGTCTTGTTGAAAGAAATAATTAATTGAAGTATTTTCTATTGAAAAAAAATGCGTATCTTTGCAAAAATTTTCAATGGATATGAGGGAAGTATCAAGAAAGGACTATGTTGACTTGATGGAACGCATAAATGATGCCCACGGTCATGCTGCGAAGATTGGCCACCGTTACAACGCCGCCAACAGCGACCACTATTTCTTCTCTTCCGAATGCCCTGTTATATTCATCTACACGCTGGGCGGTCCTTTCGGCGGCTACCACAGCCCGACCGACACCTGCGAGGGCTGCGGATTGGGTAATTACATGAACTTCATGACCCCCTAACGGGCTTATCTTGAGCATATATAAACAAATAAAACAGATAAAGCTATGGGTATTATCATCACAATTCTCATCGGTGCACTGGCAGGTTTTCTGGCAGGCAAAATCATGAAAGGAGCCGGTTTCGGCTTTTGGATTAACCTCCTCGTTGGTATCGTCGGCGGTTTCATCGGCGGCAACGTCCTCGGTTGGCTCGGCATCCACTGGGGTGGCACCATCGTTGGACAGATTGTCACAGCCGTTATCGGTGCCGTCATCCTACTTTGGGTCATCTCGCTTATCAAGAAGAAGTAAGTCCCCGGCCCCACAAAGGTATGATTTGAGGGAAGATAAAGGGCTGTCAGTGTTGCACTGACGGCTCTTTTTAAAACAATGGGAACGTCCGAGCCAAAAACTCTTTTTGCCAATTCGGATATAATGTGTATCTTTGCAACGTGAAATAACATAAAAGAATGCGTTAATGTGCAAATGCGTTAATGTGTTAGTTTTAATAAATGAACAACTAAAACAGAATATGTACTGAAAATATGACCCAGCAGAACGCCATACAGATATTTGAAGGCAACCAGGTTCGCGTTGCCTGGAACGAAGAGGAAGAGAAGTATTATTTCTCCATCGTTGATGTGGTGCAGATATTGACCGAGCAACCCACCCCTCGCAAAGCAAGCACCTATTGGGCGGTTCTCAAGAAACGCCTGAAAGAGGAGGGTGCCGATGA
>JAGCUZ010000007.1 GCA_017962615.1 Bacteroidales bacterium
GGCGGCCGCATGGGCGAGGCGGTGCGCATAGGTCTGCGGCAGCGTGCCGCCGAGTGGCAAATGACTGAGTGCAACGCCTTTGTGCGGCTGAACTGGAGCGCGTCGGGGATGCCGTCGTATGCCGACCTGCGGCTGAGCGAAGGCACGGCGGCGCCGGTGGGCTTCACGGGTGCCATGGTGGACGCAGAGGGCGTGCTTACAGTGACTTACGACCGCATGGAGCAGGCCGGAGCCCGCAACGACGACAAGGTGCACGTCTTCGTGTACAACGCCACCGAGGGCCTTGGGCTGCTGCTCGCCACCGTCGAGCGTCGCGCCCGCCGCGTAACGGCCTTGCTGCCCGACGGTTGGGCCGAGGAGGAGCTGCACGTGTACGGCTTCGTCGAGAACCGCGACGGCCACTGCTCGCGCAGCAGCTATATCACCCTCGGCACCACCACCGAAGAGCCTATGGAAGAGCCTGTTGCCACCCACGCCCCGGCTTCATTCCCCGCCTCAACCAAGTCCGCAAAGCCCACCCCCTCGAAGGCCAAAGCCTCCAAGCCGCCCAAGCGACGAAAGGCAAAACGGTAGCCTGTGATGCCGTAGGCATCGGACAATGGTTGTCAGCATAGCTGACGGCACACCAGCCAGCCGTTTCAATGGCTGGGACGACGACGTGGTTGTATTATCAGCGTGCCTTTAGGTACGCGACATGATGCTGCCAACACCCATGATATATGTCGCGTACCCAAAGGCACGCATTTGTTTTGCTGTCTATTTACCAGCCAATGAATTGGCTGGCCACCTCTGTCATGCCCCGCTGGGGCACATTTTACATCTAATGTACCCTCTGTGGTGCCTTAGGTGCTGGCTCTCAATGAATGTGTCGTCACTAATCACTTTAGGTAACTTCTATAAATTCGTTATATTCGTTTTATGCTTGCATAAATATTCTAAAAATAAATTCGTTAGATTCGTGCAATTCGTGTTCAATAGTAATAAATAGAACTCGCCTTTAAAAAATATAAACAGCCCACCCAGAATGTTTGGGGTAATAGATTTATAACTAATAATACACTTACTAAGTGATTTATTACCCAACAAGGATAATATTTTGTATTATATTCTCAAACAGTATGTTATATCGTATCTTATAAGTTGCAAAAAAAGACTTATACCACCGTTCCGTACTCCACTTTGTCCACCGCATCGAAGGCTAAAGCATCACAAGCGACGAAAGGCTAAGCGGTAGCGCAGGCTGGGGGTTATTTAACCACGAGTTTGCGGATGGCTATGGAGGTTGGGGACTGTACCTTGACGAAGTAGTAGCCTTGCGGCACGGCCTGGATGTCGAGGCGGTGCGAGCAGCCTGCGGCGCATGTCAGGCGGTGGCGTTGCAGCTCGCGGCCTGTCATGTCGAGCAACGTCACCAGCACGTCGCCGTCGGCGTTGGCTATGTGCAGCGTCGCCGCGCTATGGCGCGAGACTGGATTGGGGTACAGTGCCACGGTCATGCCGTCGGCGTTGCCCGACGGGGCGGCTGTGCCGTCGGGGCTCAGCGTGGTGAAGTTAAGCGTGTTTGACCATTCGCTTTCGGCACCGTCGTCGCACAGTGCCCGCACCTTGGCGGTGTACTGCGTTGAGGGTGTCAGCTGTTCGAGGCGTACAGGATGTGCGTAGACCACGGTGTCGACAACCGTGGCACCCTCTATGAGTACTTCCCAATGGCTCTGGTCGCTTGATGGAGTCCAGTCGAGTGTCACGCCATGTGCGCTGACATGGCTTGAGGCAAGTTGTGTGGGCTTGCGGCATAGAGCCTGCGGCGTAGTGAACGTAGAGTGGCTCCACGGGCTGACGTTCTCGCTGCACACCCGACGCACAAACCAATCGAAGGTTGTGCCCGACCACCACACTTCAAATGTGTGCGACGAGCCCGACACACGTGTATAGTTGGGCATTATTTCGGTTCTCGCTGAGTAGCACATGACCTCGAAGGTGCCGGTATCGGCCCAAGCTACCGTTGCCGACCACGGCGTTACTGCCGTGCATACCAGGCCCGTTGGCGCGTCGCACGCGTCGGGACGCGGCGACAGGCAGCTGACGGTGAGGCTGTAGCCGCTGCGGGGACGGCCGCTGAAAGACTGGAATTTTACCGTGAGTGCTCCCGACGGGTTGGTTGCCGCCAAGGGTCCCACGGCCACGTTGGAGGCTTCGTTGCCCACGGCGTACAGCAGCGGGGCCGTGGCGTCGGTGCCGTCGTATACGGCCAGCAGGTCGCCGCCATGGCCGTTGTAGCGGCCGCGCAGCATGACGACGCTCGCCGTGTCGGGCGGCAGCAGCGTCACCAACGACATCTGATACAAGGAGTAGTTGCCGTCGGGACCGCCGTCGTCGCACAGCTTCACGTCGCAGAGTCTCATGGTGTCGTGAAGCATCGGTCGGGTGTTCCATATACCGATGGTGATGGTGAGCGGGCCGGTGTAGTGCGAAGTATCTCCTGCGCCGCACACGCGCCGCACGTAGAAGTCGTAGCAGCTGTCGGCGTCGAGACCTGTAACGGTTATGGTGTCGGCGTTGCATGCCACACGCGTGCCGTGCCCTGGCTCGAAGCCCGTGCGCCCGTATTCCACCACGGCTGTGCCGCCCAGGCTGTCGGCATCCCATTGCAGGGTTACCGACGAGGACGTTTCGGCTATGGCCTTGAGGCCTTTAAGGCGCGGGCAGTGGTTGATGTAGTCGAGCACGAGGTTGTCGACATACAAGTGGCTTATTATCGAGCCGGGCGACATCAGCGCCACATGGCGTCCGTTGCCGGTGTAGCCGTCGAGCGGCACGTCGAGGTCGTCCCATTCGTTGACTCTGCCGCAGCGCACCGTCTGCACGGCGGTGAAGGTTCGCAGGTCGAGCGGGTCGTTCATCACGCCCACCACAATCTCGCGGCCGCGGAGGCTGTCGGTAGCGAGAAGGCTCAGCGACAGTTGCAAGCTGTCAACGGCTACGTCCACAGCTGGCATTGCCAGCCAGGCATTTTGCGATAGATAAGATCCGACATACAGAGAACGGTTGCTGTTGCGGCTTTCCACATAAGGGTAAAATGTTGTTGCGCCGTCGACACTGCTCTTACGGAACCAGCAGGGCGTAATGGTCCGCACCGAATCGCCGGGAGTCCATGTGTCGAAGTTTTCGTACAGCGGCAGCGTGGCAGGGCTGCAGCCCGTGGTATACTGAACGGTGTCGCTGTGGTCGCGGCCGTCGTTGCAGTTGCCAGTGATGCGGAATATGCAGTGAGTGTGTGGCGGCAGGTTGGTAAATGTATATTCGCGTACTTGTACCGCGTTAGTGTCGACCACCCACCGTCCCAAGGTGTCGCGGTGCTCAATCCGCCAGCTTGTTTCGTTCCAGCCAGGTGCCCATTTTATGCACGCTGTGGTGGTCGAGGCACTGTCGAGCACGGCTACAGGCTTGCCGCAGCTCTCCGCTGTGCCACATTCGCCGTACAGCGTCAGGTTGGGCATACGCGTGTAACGGTTTCGCACACTTGTTGGTACCGTGTCTTCAGGGAATGGCAATCCGTCAATGTCGGCCGTCATGGTTACATATTCCTCCGTCTCTATGGCATACCCCAGGTAGTAAGCCCATAGTCTTGCCGAAGGCAGCCAGTCGTCGAAGCGGTTGGTCATAACGCTTATTACCAGGTTACTGTGGCCGTTCCATACGAACGGCCTGTTGAAGTCATAGCGTTCGTCGCCGTCGGGGTTTAGCCCCGCTATGCGGAAGTCTTTGTAATAGCGGGTTGACGAGTCGATGGGGCACCAGTGGCTGGCTGAGGCGGCGGGGTAGCTAGAGAGGTTGGTGCTGTCGAGGTAGATTAAAACCATCTTGTCGTGGGCACTGACCATACCGTCAAGTTCCTTCATCTTGAAGGTGCAGCCGTATATTTCGCCTGGGGCAAGTCCCATCTCGACAAGCTTATCGCGCGTCAGTATCGTTTGGCAGAAACTGTTGTCAGATATATAGGTAACGGGGAGTGCTGATATGTCGTAATATAAAGAGTCCCACTCGCCGGCATGGCTGGTGTGTCCGCCGCTCAGGCAGTTGGTCTCCAGTCGCACGCTGTCGGAGCTGCCAAGATGCGCCACGCAGTCGGGGGTTACCTCTATGGTGTATTCCCTGCCGGGTTGCAGCCCTTCGAGCAACACATTCTTGTCGGGCACCGTCATGGAGTGGTAGCCGGTTGAATCGAGATACAGCACGTCGTAGCCGTCGGGCGTGACGGCATAGCCTTGCGGTATGTTCCATGTTATATGGGCCGACGAGGTGCCCACCTTCTTTACTTCAATATTCTGCAGTGGCGGACAGGGCGGTGCCACATCAAGCAATATGTCGTCTATAATGCAACTTCCATCCATGTTGTATTCTATAAACACATAACGTCCCGAGCCGGTATAATTGCCAAAGGCAACGGTGTAGGTGTTCCACTGATTTTTGTTGCGCAGCGTCACGGTCGACAGCCTTGTGGCTGTCGACAGGTCGTTCAGGTCGTCAAGCACTCCTATGTTTAGTGATACATAAGTGTCGAAAGAGTATTTGGCCCTGAAAGTCAACATAAGAGTTGAAATATCGCCATCGTAAGCAGGAAGCACCAACATGCCGTTAGTGTCGGAACTCCCTAAATATATTCCATAAATACCAGAAGCTCTGGTGTCATTGCCTCCGGAGCCTGTCAGTGTCTTTGTACGGGCATTGCCTATCAGCAACTCGCACGGGTGCACCCTTTTGTATAAGCCTATGTCGGCGCCCTCTTCGGGATTGTTGTTGAATGACTCAAAACCGTAGCTGTATGGCAAATCATCTTGCGTAAGTCTGCACAAGGTACGAAGACATCCGCTTATATTAAGCGACGTGTCGCCCCCGCCACAGTCGGCATGGACATACACCTGATACAACTCGCCATTGGAGAGCCCTGTTATCTGGCACACGGTGTCGGTAACCCGCATGGTAGTGCCCTGTCCGCAGCCGGGCGTGAACGGGCTTAAACCGTATTCCACCACCCATGCTGTGGCGGTGCCGCGCTCGTGCCAGCTAACTGTGCAAGAACTGTCGGGATAGTCGTTGAAGGTCAGGCGACTTGGACGTATACACGACGGCTCTTCTATCAGCACATTGTCTATTGCCCCGGCCGGATTACGTGGCGTTTGGCTATGTGGATACATGTGCCACACAAATACCAGTTTGTATCTGCCCGCTTGCAGGTTCAGCTCGACAAGCAGATGTCTCCATTCAGGGCTGTCTGCCAAACCGTCAAACCGGTTAATGTAGGCCCCGCCTTCAACCCCTAGCTCCACCCAGCCAGGCCTGTTGCTGTTGGTCATATTTCCCCAGGTGAACTCCGACGTTTGTGTCGTTGCAGGCACCAAGTATGCCTTCACATTGGCAACCCCATTGTCATCGTTTCTACCCATGCACCGCCAGTCGAACGATATATTGCAGCATCCGCCGTTGGCCGAGAACTCATAATATGCAAGGGCAATACATTCGTTGCCGCTGAATTGGCAATAATTATTGTCGGCACCGTTGTTGCAAGATATATACAAACTCCGGCGGCCGCCGTTGCTGGCTGCCGTACCGAAACACCATCTGTTGTCGGTGTTTGACTCCGTATGCCAGTCCAAAACTTCTGCAATGTTTTCAAAGCCTGTGCTGTAGTGCAGCCTTTGGGCATGAATCCTGCAAGGAATCATAGTTGCAGCGATTGCTGCCGCGATCAATACATATCTTTCCATAGATATTTGTATTTGATGGATATTCAGTGCTTCCTAGTTTACTATAATCTTTTTTGATGCGGAGCCGTTGGCTGTTCTGGCGTGGACGACGTACGCGCCCGGCTGCCAGTCGGCAACAGCAACTATGGCCGTCTCGGCCTTGGGCGACAGGCGCAACACCGTAGCGCCGTTGGCCGACATGACCGTTATTTCCTCTATACGTATGGGGCAAGCCACGGTGAAGCGTGTGTGCGCAGGGTTGGGCGACACGGTTATGCCCACCGTGCCCCTCGGGGTGTCAAGGCCTGCGCCGTCGCTGAAATATGCCACAAAGGCGGTGTCGCGCGTCACTATGAAATATCTCGGGTTGGTGGTGTCGCCGTCGCTCCAGCGTTTGAACCAGTGCCCTTGTTCTGGCACGGCGGTAAGTATGGCAGTATCGCCTGGGAGATAGTTGCCGCCGCCATGCACATGGCCTCTGGTCTCGTCGTCGGGCACTACGGCGACATTCACCGGGGTGGAGCCGATGAAATAGGCCTTGAATGTGGAGTCCTGCGTCATCGTCACTCTGCGCGGGTTGGTCGTGACCCCGTCGTTCCAATATCCGAAAGTATATCCGCTGTTAGGCACAGCCTCTATCGTGGCTCTGTGCCCGTGGGGATAATAGCCGGAGCCTGAGACAGTACCGTTGATTATGTCGGAAGAGACAGCCGACAGCGAGTCGTTGTCAACTATTGGCAGAAAATTGCCATAACTACTATTGTTGCGAGGGTCTTCATACCACATGTTAGCAGGGCTTGTCGCATAGAAATTATAATACAACGGGTGGGATTTAGGATGACATCCGTTTCCCTCAAATGTTGCGTATTGAATCTTGTATATGCGGTGTACAAAATTCCCGTCGTCATCATACACGTTGTTGCTGTATCCCGTTCCTCGTATGCCGAAAGCACTGTCCACTCGTATAGGTTGGTTGAAGTAAGCATCGTAAGCATAGCAGTGCACATACTCGTTGCTTCCAGCGAATGTCTCTATCAGTACATAGTGCGGCTGCGCCGTGTCCCAACGGACGGAGTCGAGCAGTATCATAGCGGTGTCATGAATCCACATGTCTTTTTGCTCGCCTTTCTGGTAGAGATACAGATATTCCGGATGTTGCGCAGGCTGGTGATACTGGTCGTACAGCGGATTGTAGGATGTTAACGCTGTAAGACCTTTTATTATTAGGGGTTCCGGCGTTACCATCTTTTTGACATAATAATAGTTATGCCCTGTATTAAGGTTTGCGCAATCTTGCCCCATAAGGTAACACCTGCATGTGTCATACCAATCGCCATAATAATAATTACGGCTTCTTCCTGTGATTACAATATCGCAATTGGCACACGGGTTTTGCACTTGCCCCCAGGTAATTACGTCAATTATTAAACAGACTAAAACTAACAATCCTTTCTTCATAGGATACAATCTCTAAAGTTTGGCATGTGGCTTTCTTGAAAAAAGCGATAAAAAGCTTATGCAATTAACTAAATATTAGTTTAAAAACATAAAACAAATCCTATTAGACCATACTGCAAATTTACATATAATTTCCGAATTAAACATCGCGTCTTGGTTTACACTAATAACGTTAAAAAGGGGGGTAAAAATTACAAAGGCATGAAAAAATATTTTTGTGTATCTTGGAAGTAATTGATATGTAGTATTATATAAAATGAAATATTTTGCAATTTTTATGTTGTGGTTGTTATTATGGGCTCTGTCAAGGGCAAAAACAATGTGCGCTTTTGTATATATAGACGCGGAAAACACCTATTTTGCCACAAAACCCCACGAAAAGTCATTAACAATTTTGTATTATACACTGATTATTAGGAAAATATTTTTTCAACTTCACTCATACATCTCGCAGGTTTCTGCCGAGTATAGCCATATGAGATGATATGTCGCGTACCTAACGGCACGCATGGATATATAGCCTGTTGCACGGCACTGCGCTTCGCTGGTACCGTGTTATGCAATGTTATGCCCCGCCGGGGCTGTTGGAAACCAACCATATGGCAATATGGAAGTGATATTTTTTCCGCTAATTCAATAATTGTTTGTATCTTTGCATTTTCAAACAGAGAAATCAAACTTTAATACATAGCTCAATGAAAAAAGTCTTTACCAAGCTGCTGTTTGCAGCAATGATTATGGCCGGCACAATCGCTTTTGTGGCCTGTGACAAAGAAGAGGAAAACACAGTGGAAAACGCTTCCATCGAAGGTCGTTGGGAAGCTCCGCGCACTGCAGACACCCCTGACGATATCGCCTTTGTGGCAATCTTTGCAGGTGAGAACCTCGACCTGTATGTTATCTCATGGGGTCAGCACATGAGGGGTACCTATACGCTGACCAATGGAACGGTGGACTTCAACATCACCGAGGCCTACCTTGCCTCCAGTGTCCCTGTTTCGTACGATGACGACGGCATCCTGACCAGCCATGCGTGGGAAATTGGGAACCTCAACGCCACCACACTCGAACTGTCGGAAGGTTACGACTGGTACTATATGCGTGGCGTAGAATGGGACATTGCCCAAAGGAATTTTAGCCAGTTTGAATTCAAGATCAACGGAAATACCGCTACTAGCTCTATGGTAGGCATCCCCGACCTGGTATTCCACAAAGTTCAATAATGCGCAATAGTCAGTGGCCAGCGTAGAGATGATAAACAATCCGCTGCGCCAATTGGCCATATGAATACGCCGCGATGCGGGCAATAAATCCGCTTCGCGGCGTTATCTTTATTGTTGATTTGCGGAAGTCTGATACCGTCGCAATGCATGCGTTTGCCCAGAGTCTGGATAACATTTAGGCTGCGGTTTGCCAAAAAATGCGTAAATTTGCAAAACAATTGATATTGGTTTTATGGAAGATATAATAAATATTATCAAACAGTTGGCAAAGGAGCAGAACGCCGAGGTGACCGAGTGGCGGCGATGGATGCACAGGCATCCGGAGCTGAGCCAGCAGGAGTATGGCACGATGGCGTTCGTGGCTGAACGGCTCACCGAGATGGGGCTGAAGCCGCGTACCGGCATAGGCAAGACGGGCGTGAGTGCCATGATACGCGGCGCTGAGGACCCCGACGGCTACTGCGTGGCCCTGCGTGCCGACTACGACGCGTTGCCTATAGAGGAATGCACGGGACTGCCGTTTGCGTCGGAGAACCCGGGCGTGATGCACGCCTGCGGGCACGACATGCACACCTGCTCGCTGCTGGGTGCGGCACGGATACTCACGCAGCTGCGAGAGCGCATGCGCGGCTCGGTGATGCTGGTGTTCGAACCGTCGGAGGAGATGTACCCCGGCGGCGCGCGCATGATGATGGATGACGGTTTGTTCAACGAAGTGATGCCCAACGAGATATATTCGTTCCACTGTCTGCCTGAGATGGACTGCGGGCGCGTGGGAATGCGCAAGGGACGCTATATGGCGTCGACTGATGAGCTGTACTGGACGGTGAAGGGCAGGGGAGGGCACGGCGCCACGCCGCACCTGAGCGTGGACCCGATACTTATAGCCTCGCACATTGTGATAGCCCTGCAGCAGCTTGTGTCGCGCAACGCGGCGCCGATGATGCCCACGGTGCTGACCATAGGTAAGATTGCCGACGAGGGCGGCCGCACCAACATTATACCCGACGCGGTGAAGATGGAGGGCATCATAAGGACCTTCGACCCGCAGTGGCGGCTGGAGTGCCACGAGCGGATACGCAAAATCAGCTGCGGCATTGCCGAGAGCATGGGCGGCGAGTGCGACCTGTTTATCGACTACGGCTATCCGCCTGTTATCAACGACGACGAATGCACGCAGCAGGTGCACGACAACGCCTGCGCCTTCCTGGGCGGCGACAAGGTGGAATGGCTCGACCTGCGCATGACGGCCGAGGACTTCGCCTTCTTTGCGCAGAAGATACCGGCCTGCTATTTCCGTATCGGCATACATGAGCCTGGCACGCCCTTCTCGAACCTGCACAGGGGCAACCTGATTGTCGACGAGCGCAGCCTGGAGCTGGCGTCGGGCCTGGTGGCCTACAACGCCATGGCGGCGCTCGAGAACCGCATAAAAGCGACGCGGAATTAAGAGCTTGGCTGCAATGAAAAAGAGAGCGGCTCCGCCTGAAAGGTGGAGCCGCTCGCGTATTTCTACAGATGTTGAGTCTTATTTCTTGGCAGCCGCTTCGGCGTAGGCTATGTACTTGTCGGCCTCGCGGTACTCGGTGGCCTCGGGGTACTTCTTGATTTCCTTGAAGAGGCTGGCTGCCTTGTCGTTGTTGCCTTTCTTGAGCTGCACCATGCCGGCCTTGAAGAGGGCGGTGGGTGTGGTTACGAAGTTGTCTTCCATCTTGGCGGCTTTGAGGTAGCAGGCGAGGGCTTTGTCGTCGTTGCCCTGCTCGAGTTCGGCGTCGCCTTCGCAGATGACGGCGAGGACCTTGGTGAAGGTGTCTTTGCCGTTATACTTCTTGAGCCACTTGACGGCCTCGGCGTAGTTGCCGAGACGGAGGTTGCAGACGCCGGCGTAGTACTTGGCGAGGTTGCCCGACTTGGTGTGGCCGTAGTTGTCGATGACGTCGTAGAAGCCCATGAACTGGGTGTTGCCGTTGAGAGCGAGGTCGAGGCTGTCGGCAGCAAACCACTGCTCGGCGGCGAACATGTCGGCGGCGGCACGCTCCTGGCGGGGCTGCACTATCCACTTGCGGGCGCCGAAGCATACAAGAACCACCAGCACGACGGCTCCGATAACGGTGAGTATGCGTTTTTGATTGTTTTCTATGAACTGTTCGGACTTGGAGATGAATTCTCCCATGTCTTTGTTTTTCTCTTCGTTTTGCTCTTTCATACCGATGTAAAAATTACTTTTTTGAGAGTGCAAAGTTAGTCATTTTTTTGTTTATGGTGGAAAAAATCTTTGTTTTGCAATCAACAAAGCGGTAAAAATAAAAAAAAACTTTTTGCGTAACATGTTGGTATAATAGGTGTTGATATGTGCCAATAGGGGGTGGATGTGTTAAAAAAAATATTTGTTGGATTTTTTTTTATATCTTTGCAAAATTATATTTACACAGTTTATAAAATAAAAATCATTATAAATGGACACAACGACAAATTACCTTGGATTGGAATTGCGCAATCCTGTCATCGTTGGCAGCTGCGGTCTGACCTCGACTGTTGAAGGGCTGCTTCAGGCAGAGGAGTACGGCGCCGGCGCCGTCATAGTGAAGTCGGTTTTCGAGGAGCAGATAATATACGATATCAAGCGCAACACAAGCTTCATGGCTCCCACCGACAACTACGGCGTGAGCTATGAGTATATAGCCCAGCATGTTGCCGAGGACTCGCTGGAGAAGCATTTCTCGGTGATACGCGAAGCGAAGAAGAAGATGCACATACCCATCGTGGGCAGCATCAACTGCTACTCGTTCGAGAACTGGATAACCTACGCCAAGCGCTTCGAAGAGGCCGGATGCGACGCCATGGAGCTTAACATGGCCATACTGCCCTACGAGACGATGATGGGCTGCGACGATGTGGACCGCCTCTTCTCGGACATCATCACGTCGATAAAGAAGTTCGTGAGCATCCCCATCTCGGTGAAGGTGAGCAGCAACTTCACCAACATGGCGCAGTTCATGCAGCAGCTGTCGTGGACGAGCATCGGAGGCATAACCCTCTTCAACAAACCGCTGAACATCGACATCGACATCGATAACGTGAAGACCGTCATGGCTCCCAAGCTGTCGAACCCCGACGATATATTCAATACGCTGCGCTGGGTGGCCCTGCTGTCGAAGAAGGTGCGCTGCCCGCTGTCGGCAAGTACGGGCGTGTTCACCGCTGATGACGTGGTGAAGATGCTGCTGGCCGGAGCCAGCACGGTGCAGGTGGTGTCGTGCCTCTACAAGAACGGCCTGTCGTACCTGAAGGAACTGACTAGCGGCTTGAGCGACTGGATGAGCAAGCATGGCTACAACTCGGTCAACGAGTTCAGGGGCATGCTGGCCGTGGGTCCCAGCGAGGAGTCGTCGCTCTTCTTCCGCTCGCAGTTTATGAAACATTTTGCTGAAATACAATAAGTAGTTGTTAGTTCTTAGTTCTAAGTTGTTCGCTTTCCGTATTTTTTATTCAGCGGTGCTATTCGCTATCCATGTTTTTAATTCAGTGGTGCTCATGACCTCAGTTCACAGCCTTCGGCATTAAGTGGCTGACGCAACATTTTGATGCAACATTTATAGTCTTAACTTGAAACTTCCAAAACTGGCTAGCCCACTATAAACTATAAACTTCAAACTGTAAACTTTCCAGAATGAATAATACTTCGCAGCAGTTGACGAGGTTGTTCGACCTCCCTGCTTACCGCAAGGCCACGCGCCCCGAGGTGCCGGTGTTCATTGCCAAATACAACGGCCAGTGGCGCAAGATATTTGTGGACGAATACATAGAAAGCATCAACGCCGTGAGCTACGGCCTGATGAACAAAGGGCTGAAGCGCGGCGACACCGTGGCGCTCATCTCGGGCGACAGGCCCGAGTGGAACATCCTTGACCTCGCTGTGCAGCAGGTTGGTGCCATACTGGTGCCCATCTACGCCACCATCAGCGAGAACGACTACCGTTACATACTCAAGGACTGCAACGCCCGCTACATATTCCTCGAGACCGCCGAGTTGGTGCGTAAAATCAAGAACATACTGCCCGAGCTGGACAAGGTGGAGGGATTGTACTCGTTTAACGAGATAAAGCCCGAAGTGCGTGAGGCGTGGACCGCGTCGCAGCCGCTCGACACGCTGGAGGTGCTGATGAGCGAGGGGCGCGAGCATCCCGAGCCGCAACGCCTCGAAGAGCTGAAGGCCCAGATACAACCCCGCGACTGCGCCACGATGATATACACCTCGGGCACCACGGGATTCCCCAAGGGCGTGATGCTGTGCCACGAGAACATCCTCACTTGCATGCACGGCGTGGAGAAGACCCCGAAGCACTATTTCACCCGCTCGATGTCGTTCCTGCCCCTGTGCCACGTGTACGAGCGCATGATGAACTACTTCTACCAGTACATGGGCTACGAGACCTGGTACGCCGAGAACATCGCCAAGGTGGTGGACAACCTCAAGGACGCCCGCCCCTACATCATGACGGCCGTGCCGCGCGTGATAGAGAAGATGTACGACGGCATATACCGCAAAGGCGAAGCCCTTAAAGGCATAAAACGCAAGATATTCTTCTGGTCGCTGAACCTCGGTATGCAGTACGACCTTGACGGCAACAGCTGGCTGTTCGAGCTGAAGCGCAAGATTGCCGACAAGCTGGTGTACAAGCAGATACGCGACGGCTTTGGCGGCTGCCTGGAGATGTTCGTGTCGGGCGGCAGTGCCATACAGCCGCGCTTGGCGCGCTTCTTCACCTGCATAGGCATGGACATCTACGAGGGCTACGGCCTTACCGAGACGGCTCCCGTTATAGCCGTGTCGACGCGCGACGGGCGCAAGCTCGGCACCGTGGGTCTGCCGCTGCCTGGCGTGGAGGTGCGCATACTCGAAGATACCAAAGAGATTGTGTGCCGCGGCAGCAACGTGATGCTGGGCTACTACAACCAGCCCGAGCTCACGGCGGCGGCAATCGACAAGGACGGCTGGTTCCATACCGGCGACACCGGCGTGTTCTAGCCTGGCGGACAGCTGCGCATCACGGGCCGTATCAAGACAATGTTCAAGACCTCGATGGGCAAGTTCGTAAACCCCGAGACTCTGGAAGAGAAGTTCAAAGAGTCGCCTTTCGTGCTCGATATGATGGTGGTGGGCGAGAACCAGAAGTTTGCGGCGGCACTTATCATACCCGATTTCAACTTCTTGAAAGACTGGCAGGAGCGCCACGGCATCTTCTGCAAAGACCGCGACGATATGGTCACCAACAAGGCTACGCTGGAGCGTTACCAGCGCGTGGTGGACAAATACAACAAACTGTTTGGCGACACGGAGCGCATCAAGCGCTACAAGGTGCTCAACGACAGTTGGACCGAAGAGAACGGCTGCATGACCCCGACGCTCAAAATCAAGCGCGAGATTGTCTCGAAGCGCTGCGCCGCCGAGATAGAAGAGCTGTTTAAGTAGTAGTTTTAGTTCTAAGTTTTAAGTTTTAAGTAGCTGACGCAATTTTAGTTAATAGTTATTAGTTCTAAGTTCTAAGTAGCTGACGCCCCCTCTATCGTATCTATCCTTTCTATCGCATCTATATCAATTTAAAATTATACTATCATGGAAAACGTCAACCAAGACACCGACAACGGCTTCTTCCGTTTCGAAGACCTCCGCATTTACGCCAAAGCTATAGAGTATAGCAAATGGCTGCTCACCACATTGCCCGAGCCCGCCGGCGAGCAACAGCGCAACCTGGCGCAGTCGTTCTGCCACTCGGCCTACGACATCGCCCTCAACATCGCCGAAGGCTCGTCGCGCAACAAGAGCCAGTTCGAGCACTACCTGAAAATATCAAAGACCGCCATACGCGAATGCGTGGTGTACACCGCCATGGCACTCGGCATCGGCATGATCGACGAGGAGCAGAGCCGCCGCTCGCGCGAGCTTCTTATGGAGATGACGCGCATGGTGGGCGCTTGCATCATATCGCTGCAGCGCGGAAGCCACCGCTCGGGTTCCGTCCAGGATGATGCCGTCGACACCGATAGCGACAGCGATTTCGACAACTAATCTATGTACCCCAACCTACCTAAGCTTAACTTTACATCTACAGGCAACTTCTTCCTCATTGCCGGTCCATGCGTAATAGAGGATGAGACCTCGCCGTTCGAGATATGCGAGAGGCTTCTTGATATAACCACGCGGCTGGGTATACCATTCGCCTTCAAGGCGTCGTACCGCAAGGCCAACCGCTCGAGCATCAAGTCGTTCTCGGGCATCGGCGACAAGGCCGCACTCGACGTGCTGGGCACCATAGGCAAACGCTATGGCATACCCGTGGTGACCGACATACACGCCGAGGAGGAGGCTGCCGAGGCTGCGCCCTACGCCGACGTGCTGCAGATACCCGCATTCCTGTGCCGCCAAACTTCGTTGCTGGCAGCGGCGGCGCACACGGGGCGTGTGGTCAACATCAAGAAAGGACAGTTTCTCTCGCCCGACGCCATGCGCCATGCGGTCGACAAGGTGCGCTATTTCGGCAACGACAACATTATGCTCACCGAGCGTGGTACCACCTTCGGCTACCAAGATCTGGTGGTCGACTTCCGCAGTGTGCCTCTGATGCAACGCAATAACGTGCCCGTGGTGGTCGACATCACCCACTCGTTGCAGCGCCCCAACCAGCCTGAAGGCGTGTCGGGCGGTGACCCCACTATGATCGAGACCATAGGCCGCGCCGCCGTGGCTACCGGTGCCGACGGCATCTTCATGGAGACACATCCCTGTCCAGCGAAAGCCAAGTCGGACGGAGCCAACATGCTGCCGCTCGACCAGGCCGAAGGCCTCCTTACACGTCTGCTGGCCATAAGCAAGGCCGTACAGATGTTTGATAATAAGTAGTTATTAGTTCTATGAATCTCAACTTACAAAGACCAATAGTATTCTTTGACCTCGAGACCACTGGTCTGCAGATAGGGTCGGCACATATCGTCCAGATAAGTCTCATCAAGGTACACCCCGACGGCCACGAGGAGCAGCGCACGGAGTATGTACGTCCCGTTGACAACAACGGCTTTACCGTACCCATACCGCCCGAGACCACCGAGATACACGGCATCACCAACGAGATGGTGGCCAACTCGCCAACTTTCAAAGAGCTGTCGCAAAGCCTCTATTCTTTTATCGGCAATGCCGACCTGGCTGGTTACAACTCCAACAAGTTCGACATACCGCTGCTGGTCGAGGAGTTCCTGCGTGCAGGCGTCGACTTCGACATCAAGAACAGGAATATGGTCGACGTGCAGAACATCTTCCACAAGATGGAGCAGCGTACGCTGATAGCCGCCTACAAGTTCTACTGCGGCAAGAACCTCAAGGATGCGCACAGCGCCGATGCCGACACGCGCGCCACCTACGAGGTGCTCAAGGCACAGTTAGACCGCTACGACGGCGTCGACTACACCGACTCCGACGGCAACGTGTCGCAGCCCGTGGTCAACGACGTGGCCAAGCTGGCCAAGTTCAGCACCAACCAGGCGTGGGCCGACCTGGCCGGATACCTCGGCTACGACCGCCAGCACAACATCGTGTTCAACTTCGGCAAGCACAAAGGATGCACGCTGAAAAGTGTGTTTGTCAAAGAACCGTCGTATTACAGTTGGATACAGGATGCCGATTTTCCCCTCTCGACAAAGAAGGTGGTAGCCCAGGTGTGGAACCAGATGCAGAGCGAGCGTCTGAAAAACACCGGCAAATACGTCATCCACTAATGGATGAGTTATTAGCTATAAGTTTTAAGTTTTAAGTGGGCGGCAGCTGGTAAAAGTGCAAGCCGGTAACGCGCCAGCCATTTAGAACTTAAAACTATAAACTGTAACCTTACACTGTGGGTTTCGTTTTCCTCACGTAGATGGGCAGGATGCACAGCGCCGTGCGCGGGCAGCAGCGTATAAGCCCCATGACGGCACGCAATGCCGTGTGCTTGCGGTAGTAGCGGTTCTGCTTGTAGTCGGGTATCTGCTTGTCGAGCTCGACCATAATCTCGGTTAGCACCTCACGCTGCGGTTCGGCCGTGTTGTAGATATAGTTGAGTACCGACGAGAGGCAGCCTTTCTTTATGTATATGTAGTCCACCTCGGCCTTGTAGGCATCGTATACGCCGTGCTGGCGTGCGTAGTCCATCAGGTGGCCGAATACGGCGAGGCGTTTCTGGTACTTGGTGCTGTTCTTGGTCGTCACCACCGAGCCTGGACGTATCAGGTAGTGGTAGAAAGGCTTGTCGACATGCGCTATGCTCTTGGCCGTCATGAGGCAGCAGGCCACGAAGTAGCTGTCGTCGGCCGAGCGCTCCTCGGGGTAGCGTATGCCGTTGCGCTCTATCAGGTCGCGGCGGTAGATGAAGGTCCAGAAGTACGAGACGTAGTTGGCCAGGAAGTGCCGCCGTTTCTCGTCGGTGAACTCTCCGGGTTCCACCTCGGGACTTCTGAGAATCTCGGACGGCTTGCCGTCGAGGTAGTCCTTGCTGGCTTGGCAGTGACACAGCTCCACGCCGCCCTGTCGCATGGCTTCGTTGTAGAGCTCCTCGAACATCGTGGGCTCAATCCAGTCGTCGCTGTCCACGAAGGCTATATATTCGCCCTGCGCCTGTGGTATGGCGAAGTTGCGAGCCATGCCGGCACCCATGTTGTGCTCGGGCTTGAGGAATCGGAACTGACCCTCGCGACGGTGACCCGCTATGGTCTGCTTGACGAGGTCGATGCTGTTGTCGGGACCGTGGTCGTCAACGAAAATGAATTCCATCTCTTCGAGCGTCTGCGCCAGCAGGCTCTCGGTGCATTTCACTATATATTCCGCCACGCCATACACGGGCAGTATTACTGATACCTTTACCATATTTGTAGTTTTAAGTTATTAGTTCTAAGTTTTAAGTTTTAAGTGGCTGAAGCACACAGCAACATATCAACATTAAACCTATCAACATTCGTTCAGCCACGGGTGGTTCAGCACCTCGGCCACAACCTTGTCCATGTCGTAGTACTTGTACTCGGCCAGGCGTCCGCCGAAGCTCACGTTCGCCTCCTTGTCGGCCAAGGCTTTGTACTGTGCGGCGAGGGCGTTGTTGCGGTCGTTGTTGATAGGGTAGTAGGGCTCCGAGCCCTCGTGCCACTGCTCCGAATACTCGTAACTCACCACTGTGTCGGGCTGGTGGCCGAACTCGAAGTGCTTGTGCTCGATAACGCGCGTGTAAGGCACCGCCGCGTCGGTGTAGTTAAAGACGGCGTTGCCCTGGAAGTTCTCCACGCCTTTCATCAGTTGGTGGTCGAAGCGTACGGTGCGGAACTCCAGCTTGCCCAAGCTGTAGCTGAACCAGGCATCCAGCGGGCCGGTGTACAGCACGCGGTCGGCCATGCCAAGGTACTCCTCCTTCTTGGCAAGGAAGTCTTCGTTGAGCCGAACCTCGATGCCGTCGAGCAGACGCTCGAACAGTTGCGTGTAGCCGCCGATGGGGATACCTTGGTGCGGGTCGTTGAAGTAGTTGTTGTCGAAGGTGAAACGCAGCGGCAGGCGGCGCAGCACGAAGGCGGGAATCTCGGTGGCGGGCATGCCCCACTGCTTCTCAGAATAGCCTTTCACCAGCTTCTCGTAAATGTCGCGTCCGCCCAGCTTCATGCCTTGCTCCTCGAGGTTGCGAGGCTCGGCGATGGAAGCATACTCGGCCTGCTGTTCGGCGATGCGGCGGCGTGCGTCGTCTGGTGTGATGACGTCGGGCCACAGCTTGCAGAAGGTGTTCATATTGAACGGCAGGTTGTAGAGGGTGCCGCGATAGTTGGCTATGGGCGAGTTGACGTAGTGGTTGAACCGGCAAAACTGTTGCATGTATTCCCACACGCGCTCATCGCTGGTGTGGAATATGTGTGCGCCGTACCAGTGCACGTTGATGCCCGCCATCTCGCGGGTGTGGCAGTTGCCGCCTATGTGGTCGCGTTTCTCCACCACCAGGCACCGCTTGCCCCTTCGGGCCGCCTCGTGGGCAAAGACGCTGCCGTAAAGCCCCGCGCCAACTATTATATAATCGTATTGCTTCATTGTGTTTGTGTTGATATGTTGATACGTTGAATGTTGATATGTTTATTGTTGATAGGTGGATATGATAGATGCGTCAGCTACTTAAAACTTAAAACTAATAACTTAAAACTAAAATTGCGTCAGCCACTTAAAACTTAGAACTAATAACTTAAAACTAAAATTACTCGTTTATCATCTTCTCTATCTCGTAGATTATTCGTTCCGATGGCATCATGCCCTCGATGGGTTGCAGGTACCTCTCGTACATCTGCTGCCTTACGTCCTGCATCGGGTCGTTGCCCGCCAGCACCACATAGCTAATGAACTTGTCTATAGCTTCCACGTCGCGTGCATGGTAGTGGGCGTCGAACATCCTCTCGCCGAAGGGCGAGAACTTAGAACGCACCTCTTCGCTACGCACGGTGAAAAGCACCGGCTTGCGCGTGAATATATAGTCGGTGGTGAATGAGCCTGAGTCGTGAATCATCGCGTCAGAGGTGAGGAACAGGTCTATGTACGACGATTCTTCAACCTGCGTGTTGGCGCGGCGCGACCATTCGGCATAATACTTATCGGTGCGTTCTGAGCCCCACAGCTGTTGTAGTTTGAACTTCAGCAGTTGGTGAGGCTTGAAGGCAAACTGCACGGTATCGGCGTATTTGTCGGCAAGCTTCAGCATGTCGTCACAGATTACTAGGAACGACGACAGGGCAAACCCCTCTTCGATGGAGTGGTGTGGCGCCCATATCACCCTCTTCTTGGTTTTGGCTTGCGGCTTCCATACATCGGCAGGGTGGTAGTCTTTGCGCAGGAACACCTCGGTGCCCGGATATCCCGTAACTCGGCCGCTATCCCCCTTGCATCGTGAATGCTGCGCGAAAAGCTCGCGGTGGATATCCGATTCAAGGAAATAGCAGCCCACAAGGTTGTGGAACATCAGGTTGTAGTTGCTGCCATACATGTAGCTGAAGTTGGTGAAGCCGTAGGGTATGTAGCATGTCAGCGTGTCGCGGAAGTGGTATATGAAGTACTGCGGCAGGTGGTCCTTGTAGGGCGTCGAGA
Organism: Bacteroidales bacterium; assembly: GCA_017962615.1. Lineage (GTDB taxonomy): Bacteria > Bacteroidota > Bacteroidia > Bacteroidales > P3 > Colimorpha. The sequence goes on from JAGCUZ010000007.1 coordinate 19,554, forward strand.
AAAAGACAATGTCGGGTTTGTGCAGTTGCTTGATGTCAAGCCAGCGGTCATTGCGGCGTGGTATGATATATTCGAAGCCCCGCTCTTTCACAAACTCCTCAGTGCGGCTCAGGGTCTCGTCGATCTCCTCCTTGCTGAACCCCTTGTACTGCGAGTAGGGGTATATGACCACGTATGGGTGATACCCGTCGCGCTCATGCATGGCGCGGAACAGGTAGTCGGCTTTCCACATGCCCGGCGTGGTGAGGAAGAATGCCACCTCGATGCAGTTCTTGCCTTTCAGCCTGCGTGCCGCCTCCAGCTGCGACTGGCGGAAGCGCTGCATGTAGCGTTTGGTCAAGAAAGGCGCTTTGCTCCTCAGCGCGTCGTGGTAGGCGATGGCAAGCCTGAGTCGGTACACCAGTGATTTGTCGTAGTTCTTCATGTCGCCGTCAGAATTTATAGACTGATCTGTTTCTTGATATTGCGCCAGGCAAAAGGCACCTCGAAGTCGGCGTAGCGTGTGTTGCGTGTAAAGAAATCGGTGATGGCCTCGCCGTCGATGTACACCGGGTTGTTGCGGTAGTCGTCGGCCATCCGCTCTATGAAGTATTCAAGATATTTCACCTTTTCGGGGTCAAGCCCCATGTAGCGCACGGCGGCTATGTCGGTAAGCAGGAAGTCGGCCCCTCCGAGTAGCACGTTGGCGTGTTTGGAAGTGGGGCAGAACGGGCCCTGGCCTTCGCCAGCCATTATGCCGTCTATCACGGTGAAATATTTCCGCTCTTTGGTGAGCAGGCTCTTGTAGAGGTCTACCACCATGCGCCATATCGTGTCGTTGCCAGGATGTGCGCCACGGTGTGTAACCGTGGCATGCTGCGCACGCTCCCAGCTGGCCCGGTCGGGGTATTCGTCGCCTCCGGTCTCCGGGCTGCCTATGCGCCAGTGCACGAGTTGGTTTTTGCGCGTCATGGCACCCACCTGACCTTTCAGGTTCAGCGTGGCTCCCACTTTCTGGTGGGTCTTCAGTTTTGGAATCGATATGTAAACGTCCGAGTCGTACAGGCTCTTCGACATTGTGTAGAGCTGAGTGTCGCCCGTGTGCGCGGCCACCGTCTCCTCGCGTTCATCGAAGACACCCCGGAATAGCGACGAGTCCACGCCGTACAGTAGGCTGTCCTTGCCCAGGTTGAGCTCCACCTCGCCGTTGGGGTCGCCAGGCTGTGGTGCCATCTTGTCCTTCTTACCGTAGTCTTTGAGGTCTTTGCACACAAGCGGCCTGAGGTCGTATATATGGCAGGGTACGTCGTATTTGCTCTCAAGACGCCGTATGCCGGTAAATTCCATCAGCTCGTCAAAGTCGGCGTCAATCGAGGGGTTGTCGGCAATGATAATCTCGCCGCGTCCGCCCAGGGCCTGTGCCACGCGGTCGGCCACGGCCTCGATGACGGCAGGATGCGTGATTACGCAGTAAAGACTGTCGGTGTGGTCGCATGATTTGCGCCACCGCGATGCCACCCAGTTGGGTTTGATAAACACCCTCATGCCGGGTTCAATATAACCCTCGAAAGGGTTTTCCGTATTCATTCCGAGCGACTGGAATATCCTGTCCAGCGCACGGTTTACTTTCATCGGTTGGTAGCTGTCGGCCGAGGCTATCGCCACGGCTCGCTTATTTATTGTAGTCCCCATCGTCAATCATGTTTAGGAAACGTTCCAGAGCATAAACATACCATTTTTGGTCGCCGGTCATCACGTCCGTGCAGTGCTGCCAAAACTCGTCGCGCCGCGGACCCACCCAGTCTTTCATCCATTCGTTCAGCGGCCTTGGCATAGGAGTCTTTACCGGAATCTCCCATCCCGGGTAAAGCCTCTGGAATATCTCGCGTATTAGATATTTGTTCTCGCCCCTGCGTATGCGTGCGTAGTCGAGCGGTGCGCCGAGTACGGTCTTCGAATAGGGCATGTGCAGCCGTATTCCTGCCGTAGCGCATGCATCCTCGTACGAGTTTATAGCCTCTTCGTACATGGTCTTGTTCAAGAAAGCATGGGCGTCAGTGTAGCCCTCTTTGGTCCATGCCGCATAAGGGTCGGTTATCATCATCGGGTGTCGAAGCACCTTGTAAGGCAGAACATATGAATACCTGTCTACGAACTCACCGAAAGTCCAGTCCTTCGACATCAGTCCGCTCATTCCGCCATATACTATATCGGCGCTTTCGCCGAATACTATCTCGTCAAAACCGTCCTCTAATGCCTTGCGCGACGCCTTGTATATCTGAATCTCTATCGAGTGGCAGGGCGAGCCCTTGTGGCGCATCAGGACCGGAGCCAGTCTCTCCATGTCATCCCAATACACTTCTACGATGCGGTGCTCCAGCCCGCATTCGGCGGCATATCTCGCAGCCTGTTCCGTTTCATCGGTCACCTGCACGCCAGGCACTACGCATTTAAACGTATAGGCCATGCTGTCTTTGGGCATCATCTTGGCCAGGATGGCCGAGTCGATGCCGCCGCTCAGTGCCAGGGCTGTGCGGCCACCCTTCGTGGCTGCGGCCATCCCCTCGCGCAGAGCCTCCTCCAGCTCGTGGCTGTCCTTTACGCTCCTGCGGCCTTCGGGCGGTGTTACGTGGAAATCCTTTATTCCCTCGGCAAAGCAGCGGCTGCGGTCAACCACAGTACGGAACATGAGCCAGCTGCTCATGCAGAAATCCCTGTCGACAATCCTATCCATGGCTATTTCATGTCTTCGAGGTTGTCAACGCGCAAGGTGTCAAGGGCACGGCGTATCTGTGTCGACGACACTCCCTGTGTATAGGGGAAATAAATAATCTTGATACCCTCTTTGGCAAAATCGGCCTCGTACTTCTTCCACTTCTCGGTTCCGTACCAGTCGTCGCCGACGAAGAGATAGGTGGCGCCAAGTTTCTTGCAGGCTGTCAGCTTGTCCATGTCGTATTGCGGTACGGCGGCATCCACATACTTGCAGCTGCGCACCACTTCGATGCGGTCTTCGAAGGGAATCAAAGCCTTCTTCCCCTTGTAGGCCACCAGTTCATCCACGGTGACGCCAACAATAAGTTTGTCGCACATCCCTTTGGCATTCTTCAGCAAGTTGAGATGCCCTATATGGAATAGGTCGTAAACGCCCGTTGTGTATCCTATTGTCATGTCGGTATGTTTAATGTTGTTGTTTCACTTTCTTCTTTTTCAGACCGATGGCCAGGGCTCCGGCGGCGGTGAGTGCAAAGATTATCGAGCCTGCCACCGACACGCGGTCCATCTTCTTGGCAAGCGGTGCCTCGTCGCGGAACTCTATGGTGTGTTCACCTGCTGGTACCAGCATAGCTCTCAGCACATAGTCGGCACTTATGTAGTCGGCTTTCTTGCCGTCGATATAAGCCACCCAGTCGGGCTCGTAGTATATCTCGCTGAACACGGCAAGCCTGTCGCTGCTGCAACGCACGTGGTAGGTGCGCAGTCCGGGGTTGTAGGGCTCAGTGTGCTCCATCTCTATGAAGTCGTTGCTGTCGGTGGCGAACACGCTCTGCTCCAGATTGAAACGCGACTTGTCGACGATGGCGGTGCTGCGGGGGTCGAAATTGTTCAACGCCAGTATTTCGGCATTGGCGTCAGCCACCATACGACAGCTGTCTACCAGCCATGCGTTGCCCAGCGCCTCGGGGTTGCGCTGCACCACGGGGCCGCCCTGTCCGCGTGTCACCACGTAGCGGGTGTTGAGCATGTTGAGCACGTTGTTGTTTATGTGGTACGACAGGTAGAAGTCTATCAGGTCCTGATAGCGGCGCATCTTAACGGCGCTGTATCCGCCCACCTGACGATGGAATGCCGAGGGGTACGAGTCGTTGAAGGTGTTCACCGACAGGTCGAACACTCGGAAGTCTTTGTCGCCGAATCGGGCTGCGTATTCGTCAATGGTCTTGTCGGTCTCGCTGGGTGTCAGCATGACGCTGCGCTCGGCAACGAAGTTCTTGTCGTTCAGGTAGCGGCGATCAACGCCCCAGAGGTCTATGGTTACAAGCAGTGTCAACGCCAGTGTGGCAGCCACTGTGACACCGTGTTTTACTGTCCCTTTGCCCGCCTTGTTGTGATAGAACCAGATTACGGCTGCGCCAAGCAGCACAAAGATAAGGCTGCGCCACGAGTCGCTCATGAAGAGCGCCTTGCGGTCGTTCACCAGAGCGTCCTGGATGAATCCCCATTGGTTGCCGTACTGCCCGGCCATCTGCCTGTCGCCCGCACCGCTGTAGGAGAAGGAGCCGGCCACCATCATGCCTATCAGTATCGCTCCGGCAGTGATGCCTGTGGCGATGTACAGAGCCCTGTTGGCCTTCTTGGCAGCGGTGGCGTCTTTGGTGGCGCTGCCGTCAAGGTAGTGCTTCAGTGCCAGCACGGCCATGAACACCATGGCCACATTGGCCAGCACAAGACTTATCGACGGGGTGCGGAACTTGTTGTACAGAGGCAGGTTGTTGAACAGCCATTCGTTGAAGCCCATGAAATGGCGTCCCCACGACATGACTATGGCCAGCACCGTTGCGGCCAGCAGCCACCATTTTTCGGGACCTTTCACTACAAAGAGGCCGAGGATGAACAGCATCACCACTATGGCGCCGAAGTACACGGGGCCGCTGGTGAAAGGCTGGTCGCCCCAGTATAGCGGAGCCTGGTCTGAGCGGAAGTTCTTGTAGAACTGGCTCTCCTCGTCCATAGGCTCCACCGAGCCGCCGCCCATGGCGCCAGGCACCAAGAGGGTGTAGGTCTCGCCAATGCCGTAGCTCCAGCTGAAGGCATAGTCGATGTTCAGTCCCGATGTCTTTCCGGCTATCGAGCTGGGCTCGCTGTCGTTGTACAGGTCTTCGGGAGTCACGGTGATGGCGTTGCCGCCGCGCATGGTGTATTTTGCATATTGCTGGCTTACAATCAGTAGTTTGGCGTTACCTGCAAAGGCAAAGGCGCAGCCTAGAAGTAGCACGCCCAGTCCTTTGGCAAACCCCGCCACGCGTTTCTCTTTCACGGCGTATATCAGGTAGGCTATGCCGAGCATGACGGCACCGATGACGGTGTAATAAGTAATCTGTACGTGGTTGGAAGCCAGCTGTACGCCCAGCGCCACCGTGAACAGCAGTCCGCCCCATACGAGGTCGCTGCGTTTGCTGCGGCGGGCTGATTCTTCGTCTTCGCCCTTGGGCCGCCTGAAGCAGAGTGCCATACCGGCCAGTATCGGAGCCATAAGACCCAAGGCCCATGCCTTGGTGATGTGACCCGCCTCGATGATGATAATGTTGTAGCTGCCAAGGCCGAAGGCCAGCGCACCCGTCAGTGCGAGCCAAGGCGAAGCACCGAACACCAGCAGGGCTACGTAGAAGCCTAGGAGGTAGAGGAAGAGGATGCCAATGTCGCGCCCGTGCCCTATGTATTCCAATGCCAGGACGTGGCGCAGCGTGGTGAATATGCTCTTCTGCGGAGAGCCGCCGCCAACCTGATAGTTAGGCATGCCGCTAAACATGGCGCTGTTCCAGTGTGTGTATTCGCCTGTGGCCTGATGGTAGTCTTTGCTCTCCTTCATCATGGCTTCGTTCTTCTGGGTGTCGCCTTGACGGATGACCTTGCCGCTCAGGGCAGGCGAGAAGTAGGCGCAGCTCAGTATGAGCATGGCCAGAAGTATAGCTATATGCGTAAGCCATCCCCGCTTGCGCGGAGCGTTTGTTGGCTGATTCTGTTTTGGAGCTTTTGTTGCCATATTTATACAATCTTTTCTATGTTCCATACAAATGCGCGTATTCCCACCTCTTCGTTGCGCCTGTCGAGCTTGCGTATCGAGAGCAGCAACTCGTCGACTTTGTCGTCGTCAATCACGGTTAGGATGGCGTTGTTCAGCTCGGGCCATGTGTGAGTGCCTCTGTGCGGGTCGCCAGGAGTGCGGGTGGCGGTGTCGGACGTATGGCCGTCATTGTCTCTGCCAAAGTCGCCGCTGCCGCGTCCCTGCACGTTTTCCCAAAAGGTGAAGCCGCGTATGCCGAGGGTGTCGAGCATATATTCCATACGCTCGTTGTTGGCCTGGTTATATACGATTAAAACACTTTTCATTATGTTATGTTGATACGTTTAATGTTGATATGTTATGTGCGTCAGCTACTTAAAACTAAAAACTCATAACTTAGAGTTCGTTTCATTCAAGTCTATATTCATGAATACGAATTTCTTGCGTTCTTTCTCTCTTTTCTCGATGTCGCCTTTGCGGTTGAATACGCCGTACAGCACGGGCACAACAATCAGTGTCACGAAAGTCGATACCGTGAGACCTCCAATGACCACAAGTCCCATGGTGGTCCATATCTCCGAGCCTTCCGACTTGGAGGTAGCCATGGGTATCATGCCGAGTATGGTAGTGAACGCCGTCATCAGCACGGGGCGTATACGGCTCTGGCCACTCATGGCGATGGCCTCGTTCAGCTCCACGCCGCGCTCGCGCATCAGGTTGATGTAGTCGACAAGCACGATGCCGTTCTTCACCACGATACCTATCAGCAGTATAAGACCCAGCAGGCCTACCATGTCGAGGTTGTTGCCCGTGAAGAACATCATCAGTATCACTCCGCTGATAGCGAAGGGGATGGAGAACATGATGATGAACGGCTTCGAGAAGCTCTCAAACTGTGACGCCATGACGATATACACCAGCATCATGATCAGCAGTCCCAGCACCAGCATGTCGCGGCTCGAGTCTTTCTGGTCTTTGTAGTTGCCGGCAAGGTCTATGTGTATCTCCTGCGGTATCTCCATCTGGTCGAGCTCATTCTGCACGTTCAAGGCCAACTCTTGCAGCGAGGTGTTGAACGGCATCACCGTCAGTGTGAGGTAACGTTGGCGGTTCTTGCGCTCGATGGTGGGCGGGCACCAGTATTCCTCTATGGTTGCCAGCTCTTCGAGTTTGATTACCTTGCCAGTCATGGTGGGTATCGACAGCTGCTCTATGTCGGTTATCGACGAGCGGTATTCCTCTCTGAGTCGCACCACAATGTCGTACTCCTCGCCGTCCTCTTTCAGGAAGCCTGCGGTCATGCCGTTGATGCGGTTGCGCACGTACATAGCCACCGTCGAGCCGTTAAGCCCGTGCAGGGCCAGCTTCTGCTTGTCGAAGGTAATCTTGAGTTCGGCGCGGTCCTCGTCGCGGCTTATCTTGGTGTCGCGGGCTCCTGGCACGTTCTGCTCTATGCGGTGTTTCAGCTCGTTGGTGAAAGCCGTGGTCTGGTCAAAGTCGTAGCCGTACACCTCCACGGCAAGGCTGTTGTTCGAGCCGCCGCCCATCATGCCGCCTTGGTTCACCTGATAGGTCACTATCTCGGGGTATTCGGCGAAGCATTTGCGCAGCTCTTCCTGCATTTGGAAAATGGTGCGTTTGCGCACATACTTCTTTGTGCAGCGCACCGACATGGATATCTTGTTGTTGGTGGTCGAGTTGAAGAGGGCTGCAAAGCCGGCGTCGTCGTTCGAGCCTGCCGAGGTCGACACCACGAGCACGTCTTTACCCAGTATGCGGTAGATGTCTTCCTCCATGTGGCGGGCGGTCTTCAAGGTCTCCTCTATGCGGGTACCGCGCTGCAGCTCGGCGGTGACCGATATCTGGCCGTTGTCCTGCTCTTTCATGAAGTCCATGCCTATCTTGCCTGAGGCCATAGGTATTAGGGTCACCACGAAGAAGGCGGCGGCTATGGCCAGCGTGACGCGCTTGTGGTGCAGGCACCACCGCAACAGGTTGGCGTAGGCGGCGTCCACGGTGTTGAAGGCACGCGTTACCGTGTGGTTGTACCAGCTGTGCTCTTTTTTACGCTCGTAGGCCTCTTCGTCCTCTTTCTTCAGGAAGAACGGACGCTCTTTCAGCATCTTGCTCGAGAGCATGGGGATGAGGGTGATGGCAGCCGTGGTCGACACGCACACCACTATGGTGATAATCCATCCCATCTCTTTGAAGTATATGCCCATCATGCCGGGCAGCATGGTCAGCGGCACGAACACGGCCACAAGCACCAGCGTGGTGGCAATGACCGACGTCCACACCTCGTTGGTGGCGCAGATGGCGGCTTCGCGCGGGTTCTCGCCGCGTTCTATGTGTTTCGATATGTTTTCGAGCACCACAATGGCGTCGTCCACCACCATGCCTATGGCCACCGTAAGCGAGGCTAGCGATATGATGTTCAGCGAACTGTCGGCCACCAGCAGGTATATGAATGATGTGACCAGCGAGATGGGTATCGTCAGCGCGATGATTACCGTCGAGCGCCACGAGCCCAGGAACACCAGCACAACCAGCACCACAAACAGCAGCGCGTAGAAGATGCTCTCGGTAAGTCCGTTGATGGCGTTGACAATCTCTTCCGAGCCGTCGCGTATCAGGGTGGCTTCGATGTCGGGAGGCAGATGTTTCTGTATCTCTTTCATCTTGGCCTTCACCTGGCGGGCAATCTCCACCGTGTTGGCACCCGTCTGTTTGGTGATTATCAGTCGGGCACCGTTCTCGCCGTTAATCTTCTCGTCGAGCGACAGGTCTTTTATCGTGTCGCGCACCGTGGCAAGGTCGCGCACGAATATCTGTTTTCCCGTCTGTGTGGTCGATACCACGATGTCGCTGATCTCCGAGCTCTCGACATATTCGCCCTTCACGCGCATCTGGTACTGCTCTTTGCCCATCTTCACCGTTCCCGATGCCAAGTCGAGGTTGTTGGCGCTTATGGCGTTACCCACCTGCTCCAGGCTCAGGCCGTATGCGTCGAGCTGTTTGGGGTCGAGGTCTATGTAGATGTAACGCTGCGGCGCACCGCTCACTGTGAGGTTGCCGATGCCGTCCACGCGGTTCAGCTCGTTAACCACGTTGTCCTCAAGTATGCGGTCGAGGCCGGGATAGCTCTCCTTGGCGGTGAAGCCGTACACCAGTATCGGCATGGCCGACGAGTTGAGCTTCAGTATCATCGGGCGGCTCACGCCGTCGGGCAGGTTGTCGTACAGCAGGTCCACATACGAGCGTATGTCGTTCAGTGCCTCGTCGATGTCAGAGCCCCATTCGAATTCCAGCGTCACCACTGATATGTTGTCCTTCGAGGTCGAGGTGATGTTCTTCAGTCCGTCGACGCTGTTCAGCGAGTTCTCTATGATTTTGGTGATGTTGGTCTCTATGTCGCTGGCGTTGGCACCGGCGTAGGTTGTCATCACTGTCACGTAGGGCGGGTCCATCTCCGGCATCTGGTCAATAGGCAGACGCGTCAGCGAGAATAGACCCAATATTATCACCGCCACGAATATCAGTCCGGTGGTGATGGGTTTGTTTATAGAAGTCTTGTAGATTGCCATTTAAGTAATTAAAAATTAGCAATTAATTATTAATTCTCAACGATTTCCAGTTTGTCTCCGTCCACGAGGCGTGCCTGTCCCGATGTTACCAGTCGGTCGCCTGCCTTGATGGCGTCGTGCTCCACAGGTATTATCTCAATCTTGTCGTCGAAGCGTTGTCCAAGGGTCACAGCCACACGGCGTGCCGTGCCGCTTGCCGCATCGCCCTCGCCATCGGCCACGAACACGTACCGGTCGTTGCTGCCCGTAAGCTTCAGTACGCTCTGGTAGGGCACCACAATGGCGTCAACCTCGCCAACCGACAGGCTGGTGCGTACATACATGCCAGGGCGTATCTTCTCCGAAGCGTTGGGTATGTTGAGCTTGGCCTGGAAGGTGTGGCTTGTAGCGTCGATGGTGGGGTACACAATCTCTATCGTGGCGGGGAATACCTTGTCGGGGTATATGTCGCTTCTAACCTCCACCTTCATGCCCTGCTTCACCAAGGGGAAATAGGTCTCGGGAATGTTGATGATGGCTTTGAGTCTGCTTATCTGGGTGAGTGTGAGTATCGGAGCGCCTGTGTACATCTCGCCGTCCTCGTAGTTCTTGGCGCTGATGACGCCTGCAAACTGGGCTTTGACAAATGTGTTCTCATTCTGGAACCGCTCGCTCTCCACCAGCTGGTCATAGCCTGCCTTGGTCTGGTCGTACACCTGTTCGCTCACGCTGCCCGAGACCTTCAGCGCCTGCACCCTCTCGAACTCGGTCTTTGTCGATGCCAGGTTGATGCGGGTGGTGTTCAACTGTGTCTGGTCCATGCGTACCAGCATGGTGCCTTTCTGCACGCGGCTGCCAACTTCCACGTATATGTGTTCTATGTGTCCCGTTATGCTTGGCGACACGTTCATGGTCTCGTAGCCCTCAAGTGTGGCGCTGAGCTCCAGCGTTTTGGCAATGCGTGTGCTCTCCAGGGTCTGTACTTTTACTCTCTCTGACTCTTTCTTTGTCGTCGTGGCGGCTTTCTCGTTGCCTTTGCCTCCGCAGGCTGCAAGTATGGCAAAGGTCATTACGATAACTGCTGTTTTGATTATGCTGTTCATGTATTGATAAGATATTTGTTTATTTGTCGATATGTTATATGCGTCAGCTACTTAGAGCTTAAAACTAATAACTTAGAACTAAATTTACATCCCAAGCAGGTTCTCCAACGCTGTCTGGGCGGAGATGACGTTCATCACGGCCTGTATGTAGTTGCTCTGGGCCGATATTATGTCGGTCGAGGCGTTGGTGACCTCCAGGCTGCTGGCGCGGCCGTATTTGTATTTCTCGGTAACGTTGTCGAATACACGTTTGCTCACCGCCAGGTTGCGGCTCTGTATGTCGTAGCTCTCCAGTGCCGAGGCAAGGTCGTAGCACAGCTGGTTGTACTGCACCTTCAAGCCGTCTTCGGCCTGCTGCTTGCTGTTCAGGGCCTCCTGGTAGCTTATCTTGGCGCTCTTCACGCCCGCCGCGCGCGAGCCACTGCTCAGCAACGGTATGCTTATCGAGGCGCCTACCATGTTGGGCGGGGTCATGTTCATGCCCTCTTCGCCGAAGTACACCTTCTTGCTGTATTGGTAATAAGCCGATAGGGTAGGGGTGAAGTCCATCCACGCCATGGTCACCTGCTTCTTGGCAAGCTTCTCGTTCTGCTCCAGCAGTTGGTAGTTGTAGTTCTTCGTTATGTCGAAGCCGCTGTTGCTGAGCAGCGTGGTGGCATTGCTTACGTTCAGTATGTCGTCAACTTTTGTCGTCAGTTGCAGTTGTGTGTTGACGTCGGCTCCCAGCTGCAGCAGCAGCGAGTTGCGCAAGGCCCACAGCGAGCGGCGTGTCGTGTTGATGCTGGTGCGCATCGACGCCACCTGCACCTGTATCTTGTCGGCATCCACCTGCTCGGCGGCTCCGGCGTTCACGCTGGCCTGGCTCGTGGCCGCCAGCCGCTCAAGGTTGCTCAGGCTCGAGTCGAGCAGCACCACCGTCTCTTCCATGATGAGTATGCTGGTGTACACGTTCTTCACGTTCGAGCGCGTTGTCTGCTCTGTCTGCTGGCGTGTTATGTCCGACATCTGTATGGCTATGTCCTGCAGCATCGTACCCACAATCTGGGCTCCCGTCAGGGCCAGCGAGGCCGTGACGTTGAAGTTGCCGTTGGGGTCCATTGGTATGTTGATCGACATCAGTCCGCTGCCCATGTGCATCTCGTATCCGCACATGTTCTGGTAGTCGAAGCCTGCCTTCACCTGCGGCAGCATGGTGCTCAGCGTCTTCCATCGCTCCGTCTCCGACCGCTTCACCTCGAGGTCGGCGTTGCGCATGCTTTGGTTGTGCTCCACTGCGTACTGCTGCGCTTCCGCCAGCGTGAGGCTCATCGTTTGCTGTGCCTGGGCCGTCAGTTCCGCAACGGTCAGCGCAAGCCCAAGTGTCAGTTTTTTCAGTGTCATTATCTTGATATAGTGTTTATATAGGGTTCAAAAATGGGTCTCCGGCACAATTGCATCTCTCGGCGCACTTGGTGTCCGATGCTTTCTTCTGCTTGTCTCTCAGCTCTTAATGTCTTCTTTTTTATTTATAAATATATTATGTTGAAACTGCAAAGATACGAAAAAACTCTGAAAACGCATCAGGTTTTCAGAGTTTTTTTGTGCAGGTGTAATGGGTTTCGCTACTTGTGCTCGGGTATGGGCTGCAACGTCCCTAACAGCACCTTCGCCACCTTGCCCGGTGCTATCTCCACCGAGGCGTACGAGCCGCTGCGGCCTACAAACGTGGCGTGTATGCCTTGTGCCGTCATCACCGCGTCGCCTTTCTTCAGGTTGTCGCGGTAGGCGGCTTCTTTCTTGGCCTTCTGCGACTGCGGACGTATCAGGAACATGTAGAAAACCACAATCATCACTGCGACCATGACGCCGGTCTTCAGCCCCATGTCGTTGGTTCCTTTTTCTAAAAATAGCAGAAAATCAATCATGTGTGTTGCGTTTATTGTTGATTAGTTTATGCGTTGATAGGTTGATATGTTGATTGGTTGATATGTTGATAGGTTGATATGTTGATAGGTTGATATGTTGATATGTTGATGCATTAGTTTATTTTGTCAAGGTCGAGGGCAAGGCCGCCCAGCGAGGTCTCTTTGTACAGGCTCGGCAGGTCTTTGCCGGTGAGGCGCATGGTGGCCACCACCTTGTCGAAGGCTATGATATGCTTGCCGTCGCTCATTATGGCGTAGAGGTTGGCGTCGAGGGCGCGCAGGGCGGCAAAGGCGTTGCGCTCTATGCAGGGTATCTGTACCAGTCCGCATATCGGGTCGCAGGTAAGTCCCAGGTTGTGCTCCAGTGCCATCTCGGCGGTATACTCTATCTGCTGCGGACTTCCGCCAAACAGCTGGTTGGCGGCCACGGCGGCCATCACGCAGGCACTCCCCACCTCGCCTTGGCAGCCCACCTCGGCGCCGCTTATCGAGGCGTTGTATTTTATTATGTTGGCAAACAGTCCTGCCGTGGCCAGCGCTTTCAGTATCTCCTTGTCGCTGAAGCCGTGGTTCTTCTTCAGGTGGTACAGCACCGCGGGAAGCACTCCGGCCGAGCCGCAGGTGGGGGCTGTCACCACCTTGCCGCCGCTGGCGTTCTGCTCGGCGGTGGCGAGGGCATACGATATCACGAGGCAGCGGCTCTGCAGCGACGGCTTGTAGCTGCTGGCGCGCACGTAGTACTGGTGCGCCTTGCCGCGCAGGTGCAGCCCGCCGGGTATCACCCCGTCGGTCTTCAGCCCCGTATCGATGGTCTCCTGCATCTGCTCCCACACCTTGCCGAGGTAGTCCCACAGGTCCTTCTCTTCGTGCCATTCCACGTATTCCCAGTAGGTAAGCCCGTCGTGCTCTATGATGTCGAGTATCTGGGCAAGGCTCGTGCGGTGGTACACCTCCTTCTCGGTGGTGTGGCTGTGCTCGTCGGCCAGCCGTCCGCCGCCAACGCTGTATATCGTCCAGCTGTCGGCAACGTTGCCGTCGCCGTCCAGCGCCTCGAAGTACATGCCGTTGGTGTGGAACTCGGGCACCACGTCGGCCCGCCACACAAACTCCACCTCGCGCGGCTCCAGCGCCGCCTGTATGGCTTTGTCGGTGAAGTGGCCCTTGCCCGTGGCGGCAAGGCTGCCGTACAGGGTCACCCTGAAGCGCGATGCCGTCTTGTTCTTCGTGCCGAACATCTCGGCGGCTTTGCGCGGCCCCATGGTGTGGCTGCTCGACGGCCCGTAGCCTATCTTGTATATCTCTTTTATGCTTTCCATTGCGATGGTTTTATTGTTTTCTCTTTTGCGGCTGCGGTATGGCCAGCGACAGCGCTATGCTGCCTGCCAGTATGCCGAGTATCACCAGCAGCGAGGCTACTGTGCTTATCTCTATGTGCCACAGCTCGCTGACTATCATCTTTATTCCTATGAACGACAGCAGCACTCCCAGCCCGTAGTGCAGCATCCAGAACTTGTCGGTGATGCCGCTCAGCAGGAAGAACAGCGACCGCAGTCCCATGATGGCGAAGATGTTCGAGAAGTACACTATGAACGGGTCTTTCGTCACCGAGAACACCGCCGGTATCGAGTCCACGGCAAATATTATGTCGCTGAACTCCACAACCAGCAGCACCACGAACAGCGGCGTAATGAAGCGCTTGCCGTCCACGTGGGTGAAGAAGTCGTGCCCGTGAAACTCTCTCGTCACGCGGAAGTGCTTGGCGGCAAACTTCACCACGGGGTGGTTGGCCGTGTCGACGCTCTTGTCGCCCTTGTCGGCAAACATCTTCACTCCGCTGTATATCAGTATCACTCCGAACACGGCAAGCACCCAGCTGAACTTGGTCACCAGCTCGCCAAGGGCAAAGATGAAGACAAACCTCAGCACTATGGCTCCCAGTATGCCCCAGAACAGCACGCGGTGGTAGTACTGTTTCTCCACTCCGAAGCTGGCAAACAGCATTATCATCACGAATATGTTGTCTATCGACAGCGACTCCTCCAGGAAGTAGCCCGCCAGGTATTGCGTGAATATCTCCCTCCTGAACGCCTTTGCCGCTGCGGCGTCGGCAGCCGTATGCCCCAGCATCCAGTCGCCGCAGGTGAGCAGCAGCACCCCGAACAGCATGGCCAGCGATATCCACACCAGCGTCCACGTTAGCGCCTCGCGCGTCTTTATCTCATGGTCTTTTTTGTGAAACACTCCAAGGTCCAGGGCCAGCATGAACAGGATGAATACCATGAACCCGCCAAAGAAAATCCATTGTGTTGCCATACTAAAATGTTGTGTTCTGTCGTTTATTAGGTGATGTGTAAAAACAAGATGATATTGTTCTAAGATTACTAAAACGCAAGTTATGGTAAAATATTGTGAACTTTTTTACTCCTTTTTCAAGATAGGTGCCTTCACCATCGGCGGCGGCTATGTAATGCTGCCGCTTATGGAGCAGGAGCTCGTCGACCGCCGCGCCTGGCTCTCGCGCGAGGATTACCTCGACCAGGTGGCCCTCTCGCAGGCCATGCCCGGCATCCTCGCCGTCAATATGGCCACCGCCGTGGGCTACAGGCTCAAAGGCTGGCCGGGCGCCCTCGTGGCCATCGTCGGCAACGTGCTGATGCCCATAGTTCTCATACTCCTCCTGGCCGCCTTCTTCCACACCTTCCGCGACAATGCCGTGCTGGCGCGCATCTTCTGCGGCCTGCGTCCCGCCGTGGTGGCACTCATCGCCGCCCCCGTCTTCTCGCTGGCACGCTCACTCGCCGTCACGTGGCGCACAGTGTGGATTCCGCTCCTCTCGGCGGCTCTCATCTGCCTCTTCAACGTCAGCCCCGTATGGATAATCCTTGCGGCCATAGTGCTCGGCACCCTCTCGGCCCTGCTCTTCCCTTGTAAGTCTGGTAATAAATAACATAAAACGATAAATGCCTCGGAGAGGCATGCCCTCAATAACCCCGCACGTAGTGTGGGGTATAAACAAAGCCAACAAATGCGTCTCGGAGAGACGCGCCCTCAAAAAACAATATCTGTTGTATAATAACCTACAATAATGCTTACAACGCTGTTTCTTACCTTCCTCAAGATAGGCCTCTTCACCTTCGGCGGCGGCTACGCCATGCTGTCGCTCATACAGAGCGAGGTGGTGGTCGACCACGCCTGGATATCCTCTCAGGAGTTTGCCGACATCGTGGCCGTCAGCCAGATGACCCCCGGCCCCGTGGGCATCAACACCGCCACCTACACCGGCTACACCACCATGCTCAACGCCGGCCACCCGCAGGCCATGGCCGTCCTCGCCGGTGTGCTCTGCTCTGTGGCGGTGGTGCTGCTGCCTGTAATCCTTATGTTCGTGATGCTCAGGCTTCTCAATAAGTTCTACGACCGCCCCGTGGTGCGCCGCGTCATGCGCCTGCTGCGCTTCGTCGTGGTGGGGCTCATCGCCGCCGCCGCCATCCGTCTGGCCACCCCCGAGAGCTTCGGCCGCTGGGCCGACTGTCCGCGCCAGGTTGTCATGAGCGCCGCCATCTTCGCCGCCGTCTTCCTCCTCTCGCTGATCCCCAAGAAACGCGTGTCGCCCATCCTTCTCCTCCTCGCCTCGGGCGCGGTGGGCTTTATAGTTATGTGACATACAATCATGTGATTGATTAACGGCTTATTAACGGCAATTAACGTTTATACTTTGCTCATGGCGTTGAATATAGAGTTGGCAGGCCATTACGGCTACCGCAGAATCCTCCGCTCCGTGCTTCCCAGCATCGGCATGGTGCTCGTTACCTCGGTCTACAGCATCGTCGACGGCTTCTTCGTGGCCAACTTTGCGGGCAAGCCGGGCTTCGCCGCCGTCAACCTCACCTTCCCGGTCATCATGATGATAGGCTCGCTGGGGCTCATGATAGGCTCGGGCGGCGGCGCGCTGGTGTCCAAAATCAAGGGCGAAGGCTATCGCCACAAGGCCAACCGCGTCTTCACCATGCTGGTGCAGTTCGGCCTGGCGCTGGGCGTCGTGCTCGGCGCGGCGCTGGCACTGGCGGCTCCCGCCGTGGCGCGATGGCTCGGGGCCGACGAGCCTATGATGGACGAGTGCGTGCTTTATATCAGGCTCAACATGTTCGGCATGCCCGGCTTTGTGCTCCAGTGCGCCTTCCAGTCGTTCTATATGGCCGCCGAGCGGCCGCAGCTGGGCACCCTGATGTCGGTGGTGTCGGGCGTCACCAACATCGTGCTCGACGCCCTGCTGGTATGGGCTCTCGGCATGGGCGTGGCAGGCGCTGCCCTCGCCACCTCGGCGGGCTGCCTCGTGGGCGGCCTCTTCCCGGTGTTCTACTTCGCCTCGCGCCGCAATAAAGGGTCGCTCTGCATCCAGCCCACACGCATCCTCTGGCCCTACGTGGGCAAGGCCTGCACCAACGGCCTCTCCGAGTACGTGGGCAGCATTGCCATGAACATCGTCACCATCTGCTACAACCTGCAGCTTATGCGCTACCTTGGCGAAGACGGCGTGTCGGCCTACGGCGTGGTGATGTACATAGCCTTCATCTTCGCCGCCGTCTTCATAGGATATAACATAGGCATCACCCCCATCATAGGCTACCACTACGGCGCCGCCGACCTTGCCGAGCAGCGCTCGCTGCTGCGCAAGTCGATGGCAATCATCGGCGTGCTGGGTGTGCTGATGACCCTCTCGGCCGAGCTGTTCGCCTCGCCGCTGGCACGCCTCTTCGTGGGCTACGACGAGGCCCTTACAGCCCTCACCGTCAGGGCTATGCGCCTCTATATGCTGGCGTTCCTCATCAGCGGGTGGAATCTCTTTGTGTCGGCGCTCTTCACGGGGCTCAACAACGGCTTCGTCAGCGCCGTGGCCGCCTTCGCGCGCACGCTGGTGTTCGAGCTCGCCTGCGTCTGGACGCTCCCTTTGCTGCTGGGCATCAACGGTATCTGGCTCTCGTGGGGCATCGCCGAGCTCCTCTCGCTGCTCCTCTGCGCCTTCCTCGTGCGCCGCTTCGCCCCTCAGCTCCTCGGCGGCAGGCAATAATGCCTTACAGCTTTACGATTTTCATGGTCGCTTTGTTCTTGTTGTGGTCAACTACCGACAGCAGGTACACCCCATTGGGGTAGTGCTGTATGTCGACATGCAGCTTGTCGCCGGTCACCGTTTCCGTTTGTAGTACGCACCCCGTAAGCGTGGTGATGGCCACGTTGTATGTTGCCGCCGCTGGAAGCGCTATCTCAAAAGCGTCGTGCACAGGGTTGGGGTATATTGTTGCTGCGAGGTCCTCGCTTTGTTTTATTATGCAGTATCGATATACTCTAATGCACGGGTTCAATGTATAGGCACTGTCGGTTCCATACGTGATTCCACGATACAGGTGCTCCCCGTCTCTGTAATAGCATATGAGCGACATGCGGTCTTCGTAGCCAGCATAGTAAGGCCCAAAACTGGGTCCGACGCCTTCAATGAAAAGCAGAGTGTCCCATCCATTCCTATCTGTCATTTTTCTATAGTTGGTGCGTAATATTTTTTTTCCGTCTCTGTAATAGATAGTGTCAATTGTGATAATGGGATTTGTGCGTGTATCATAACTGTATTCTTTGTATATCTCCGACCAATCATGTGTGTCCAACGTATCGCCTACGTTCAAGTCCAGGTCCATGATTAACACTTCTGGGAACACCAAATCTACGAAACTCCCTTTGAAATATAATTTTGAGTGGTCCTCGCTCTCCCTCAGATATTCAAGAGTTTCGTTGAATGAATAAGGATGTGTATAAGGATGGTATCCTCTCGACATATTTCCAATTGTCCTTAATACATTATAGACATTCCCGTCTATACTAATTGTATCATTGGGTAATGATTGACGGGCATCCGTCCCAATGCCTTCAACATCTATGTATTCATAATAGTTGAACCACACGGTGTTGCTGTCGCCGAAGACCGACTGGTACCTGGGCTGCACAGTGTCCTGTGCATGGCTCATCCACGAGCCGCAAAGAAGTGTAAATAGCACTAATGTTTTTGTTTTCATAGTTTTACGATTTTTATGGTTGCTTTGTTATTGTTGTGGTCAACCACCGACAGCAGGTACACCCCCTTGGGGTAGTGCTGTATGTCGACGTGCAGCTTGTCGCCGGTCACCGTTTCCGTTTGTAGTACGCACCCTGTAAGCGTGGTGATGGCCACGTTGTATGTCGCCGCCGCTGGAAGCGCTATCTCAAAAGCGTCGTGCACAGGGTTGGGATATGCCTTGACGGCAAATTCCCCGGGCACTTTTATCCCGCCACGTGACCACCCCCTTAAACAATCAGTAGAATCGGCATAGTAGATATCATAATAGTAATAATAAGTTCCATGGTATTGTATGATTTCATCTCTTTCATAGCATACCAAGGTTGTGTGGAAATGGTCCTCAGCCCATTTCGCTGCTGGATAATAAAGTCCGAAACTTGGTCCAACGCCTTCAATAAACAGCAGTGTATCTTTGGCTCCGTCAGGAGAAAGGTTGGTCAGATTGGTGCGCACTATCTTCCTGCCGTCCAGGTAGTATATAGAGTCAACTCTTATGTTTGGCACAAAAGGCTCGTATCTGAAGTTTGGTAACTCAGACCAATGCCGTGTATCCACTGTGTCGCCGACATTAAGGTCCAAATCCATGATTAGAACCTCGGGGTAATCTGGGGGGTTAATACTGTTTTCAATTGGTTTAAAATATAATTTGGAGTGGTCTGGGCTCTCCCAGTAGTAAGTTTCGTAGTAGTAGTCAAACGGCACAACCACTTCAATTGAGCGATAATAGTTATACCTGACTATTTGATAAATATGTCCGTCAATAATCGCCGTATCATTTATGATAGCCTCCCTTGTTTCAGTGCCGCCTTGCGCTTCGGGAGTGAAAGACTCTTGAAAAATATACCATCTTGTCACACTGTCGCCGAAGATTGACTGGTACCTGGGCGGCACGGTGTCCTGCGCATGGCTCATCCACGAGCCGCAAAGAAGTGCCAATAGCACTAATGTTTTTGTTTTCATGGTTTTTCGTGTATGGTTGTTTATGATTGATTTCTTTCTATATGCTTGATATATGACGTTTTAAAAGCCCGCGGCACATAATTTGGCCTTTATTATATCGGTGTCAAAAGTACTCAAATAGTTCCTAAAAAACAAGAAAAATCTTAGTTTGTTTGCTTTCTGGTTGATACACAGCGGTATATAAAGCCATTTTTTTGAGCTACTCAGTGGCATATAAAGCTATTTTTTTGAGCTACACAGTGGCATATAAGGTCATTTTTTTGAGCTCGTCACCCTCCATGCCTCTATCGCCGCCCTTCCATACATATAATAGGATTTTCACAGCCCCAAAGTCTACAACCCCCACCAAAAAACTTTAATTTTAACTCTATTTAACAATCACCCCACCGTATGGTCCTCCCCTTGTCGCGTACCTGTCGGCACGCATGGATAGGTCGTCCCCCTTCACGGCACTGCGCCTTGCTCACTCCGTTCGCGGCTTGTACCGTGTTAATCAAGGTCCCGTCCCCTCGGGACGGTGTGCATTTTTAGCGTGCCGTCAGGTACGCGATTTGCATAACACGGTACAAGCGTAGCGCAGTGCCGTGACAATGCATAATCCTCCCAGCTCTGCGTGCCGACAGGTACGCGACAGAACCGACCCGCACCAGCATCCCATCCGTTACCCCTCCACCCACAATCATTCCCCGTTTTCCACCCCCAACCGAGGCTAATAAAGGGTAGGTATAAAGTACATAAGGAGATGGTAAAGAGTTGGTCCCACCAACTCCTTATCAACTATATACTTACGATTTACGTTCTATATACCAAAATCGGGGTGTGTGCACAAAAAAAACCGTAACGTCTCGGGAGGCGTTACGGTCTGATTTATAATGTCTTGCAGCTGAGTGGCTGCAAAAATGCCGTTATTTGCCTATTACGGCTATGATGCTGTCGAAAATGGCGTCGTACTCGCCGAAAGTCGTAAGGATGTCGGGACTGATTGCGGAGCCGCTAAGCGGAGTCTTACTTCCGGACAACCACCGCGCCGGGGTGCTTCGACAGGTCGAGCTTGAAGTGGCTGTCGTTGAGGCCTACGTGTATTCGGGTTATTGTCATGGTGATTTTGGCGCCACGGGCACCGCTGCGCACCTCGCGTAGGGCGTAGTTCTTGTCCGCCACCTTGACGGTGGCGCTCTTCACCTCGCTGCTTTTGTCCTTGGGTTCGCTGAAGGTGATTTCGTAGTATCCGTCCTTGTGGTGCATCTTGGCCTTGGTGAACTGCTTGTCGTAGTCGAGCTCGAGCGCTTCGGAGCCTTTGTCCTTCTTGTCGCCACGCTCGATGATGACGGTGTCGCAGTTGGCGCCTTGTTTGACTTCCCATGTGTCGGTGCCGTCGAAGCCCGTCATCGACACAACCTCGACGCCCAGCAGCTTGGTCGTCACGCTGGCGCGCCTCAGCTTGCCCTTGCTGGCCGACACGATGTGCATCTTCATGGACACGGGACCCATGCCGGCCTTCATGTCCATCTCGTACTCCAGTCCGGCGGGGTTGCTCATGGCGGCGCGGCATTTGTTCATGACGTTGCTCACCTCGGCGGGTATTTGCGCCTGCACGGCCGCAAGGCCCATGGCGAGCATAAAGGCGAAGAATGTCAATATACGTTTCATGTCAATCGTGTAAATCTCTCAATCGGCTAAACATTGGCGGATAAGGTCTGCACCGTCTTTGGCACGGTACACTCGCCCGGCGGCCACGTCCTCGTAGGCCAGTTCGATGCCGCTCTTGCGGCGCGGCTTGGCCGGAGCCTTTGGAGTCAGTTCTATGCGGTACATCACAGACAGAGCATTTGTTTGACATCGTCAAGGCTAACCTCGCGAGCCATCCCCTGCTTTTCCTGCTCCACGCTCTGTTTGAATGAGCGGAGGGCTTTCTTGTCGCTGTAGAACTCGCCGTTTGCATCTGTCGAAGAAAGCATCTTCGCACCGGCGGCCAGCATAGCCTCGATGAGGTGCTGCATAACGCGGCTCCGCCCGTCGTAGGTTATTGTCATTGTTGCCATGATACTATTGTTTTAATAGTTTCTGCCATTGTAACGCCATTTTCGTTTTTTTATTGCCCCAAACATGAAAACATTTACCAGGTCGCGGCCTTCCTGGCCTATGGCGAACGGCAATAGACGTTTCATAGGTATCAATGGTTTTTAATATACTGCAAGGCTGCGTCGAGTTGGGGCTTGTAGCTCTGCGAGAGGTCGTTGATGCGCAGCACCTCCTCGTCGGGCACAAGGCCTTCGCCCTCGCACACGCGGCCGCCGATAAGGGCCTCGAACGTCGAGGTGTAGACGTAGTGGCTGTAGTCGTACATACGTCCGAAGGGGCCGCCGTAGTTGAGGTCGACGGCGTCGGGCTGCAACGGGCCAGTGCCGCCGTAGGTGCGCTCGCCCACCACGTGGGCCGTGGGGAGCAGCGCCTTGATGACGGTGGGCTCTATCTCGGCCATGCTCACCGACAGGATGTCGGTAATGACCACGTAGGGTATACCTTCGGCGGTGATGTCGCGGTGGTAGGTGTCGTTGGGGCTTTGGTAGTAGGGACACCACACGGAGTGTTCCA
>JAGCUZ010000034.1 GCA_017962615.1 Bacteroidales bacterium
GGCATCAGCCGCACCGAGCGCGACGTCAGCTACTATGCTGAACGCCTAAACGTTTCCACGAAATACCTCTCCGCCACCGTCAAGCGCGTCACCGGCCACAGCGTCAGCAGCTTCATCGACCGCGCCACAGTGCCCATCATGAAGAAATACCTCAACGACGAACGCCTGTCGCTCACGCAGATAGCCGACCGGATGAACTTCACCTCGCTGAGCTACTTCAGCCGCTACTGCACCAAGCACCTCGGCCAGTCGCCCAGCGACTACCGCCGCAGCCTACAGCCGAAACTGTGACTACACGCCCCGGCACTTACGCCATGCTAACGGGCACGTCCGAAAGGGCGTACTCTTTTTTTTATTTTCCAAACACCTCTTTGGCCTTGTCCATCTGCGAGGGGATATCGACGCCGAAGGGGCAGCGGGTCATACAGGCGCCGCAATGGGTGCACTCGCCCGCATGGTGCGGCAGCTCATCGTACTGCGTCTGCAGTTCGGGGGTCATGCCGTCGCGCTCGGCTTTGTCGAGCAGTTCGTTGACCCTGGCGATAGGGATGCCCACCGAGCAGGGCGAGCAATGGTTGCAGTAGGTGCAGTCGCCGGCCTTGTCGGCAGCGGCACGAGGCCCCACATTCGAGTAGTCCTTCTCCGCCTCGGTGGCGTGGAGCCAATGGAGGTCACGCTTCAGCTCGTCGAGGTTGTCGATGCCGAGGATGCAGGTGCTGATGCAGGGTTTGGCCAAGCAGTAGGCGATGCATTGCTCGGGGGTGTAGGCCACTCCGAGGGGCGAGGTCTTCGCGTCGAGCAGGCGTCCGCCGCCACCGAAGGTCTTCATCACCGTCACGCCGATATGGTGCGTGGCGCAGTAGTCGTAGAACTCCACACGCACGGGGTCGATGCCGGCCTGCAGGTTGTCCATAGCGCCTTTCTCCCAGGGGATGGCGCCGCCGCGCAGACGGTCGAAGGCGGGGTTGAGCGAGAACATGATGACCTCTATCCAACCGCTCTTGGCGGCCGTCAGGGCCACCTCGGCATTGTGGCTGCTGAGGCCTATATGCTTGATTTTACCCTCTTTCTTCAGCTGGAAGACATAGTCGAGGAAGGGCGAACCCTGTATCTCCTCCCATTCCTCACGGCTGTCGGTGATATGTATCATGCCCACCTCGATGTGGTCGGTGCCCAAGCGTGCGAGGAGGTCCTCGAAACCGGCCTTGGTGGAGTCGAGGTCGCGGGTACGGGTGTGCTGTCCGTTGGCCCAGATGGTGCCGATATGGCCTTGGATGATCATCTCGTCGCGACGGCCCTGCAAGGCGTAGCCGATGTTGGAGCGCGTCTTGGGGTTGGCGTCGTAGATGTCGATATAGTTCATGCCGCTGTCGAGCGCCATGGTCATCAGCTCGAGCGATGCCGCGCTGTCGAGTTTCTCAAAACCTCCGCAGCCAATGCTTATCTCGCTCACCATCAAGCCCGTGTTGCCCAGCTGACGGTATTTCATGTCGGTCTGTTTCTGCTGCTGCTTGCAGCCTACGGCCACAAGGCACAGTGTGGCCAACGCAAGGGTGTATACTTTCTTCATCATTTATCGATATTTACAATAGTGTACTTCTTGGTGCCCAGCCCGATAGCTTCGGCGTGGTCTATGGTGTGGGTGCCGTGCTGCTTGTCGATGCGCGAGAGGAGGTCGGTGGGGTCGTTGGTGGCGGTGACCTGCTGGTTGTTGATGATGTCGACGCAGGCCTGGTCGAGGGCCACGGGGTCGGTGGAGGCCAGGATGCCGTAGTCCTCCAGCTTGACGGGGGCGGGATGGTCGACGCAGTCGCAGTCGATGCTCATGTTGTTCATCACGCTGATGTAGATGATGCCCTGCTTCTTCTGGAAGTAGTTGACGACAGCCTGTGCGGCGGCGGCCATGCTCTCGAGGAAGCCGTCCTGGTCGCCGATGAACTCGGGCGTCCAGAGCTTGGCCATGTCGAGCTTCTCCATCTTGCCGGAAGAGTGGATGTAGGCCTTGCCGTTCTGGCTGGCGCAGCCGATGCTGAGATTCTTCAGCGCGCCGCCGTAGCCGCCCATGGGGTGACCTTTGAAGTGGTTGAGGGCAATCATGAAGTCGTAGTTGGCCATGTGGCCGCCCACGATGTCGTACTTTATGTGGCTCTGGTCCTTGACGGGGATGCGTATCTCGTCGTACTCGTCCATGATGTCCACGGGGAAGAGGTCGAGGAAGCCGTGACGGCGTATGACATCCCAGTGGTTGGCCGAGTTGTTGCGGTCGTCCTTGAGGTCGTCGGGGCCGCTGCTGTAGGCGGTGTTGCACTCGACGATGGTGCCGTCGACCAGCATCACGAGGTCCTTGATAAGCTCAGGCTTGAGGTAGTTGGGATTACTCCCCTCACCTGTCGAGACCTTAACCGCCACGCGCCCTGTGGCCTCCACGCCCAGAGCCTTGTAGATGTTGACAAGCCCTTCGGGGCTGATGTCCTTGGTGAGGTATACGACGGCCTCGCCGTCAGCCTTTGCGGCAGGATTTTCCTGCTTCTGCGAATTGCAGCCAACGAATATCATCGCGGCAGCCAAAAGGGTGAAGAAAGTCCATCGGACTTTCGATAGCTGTTCCGATTTTTTCATGTGAATTGTATTTGTTGTAGTTTTATTTATAGATAGATAACGCCACCGACGGGAATTTATTGTGTCCCGTCGGCACTGTTGGAACATAAGGTCAAAACTATAAAGGCGGCGCTGACGCTACCGCGTCGCTTTTCGTCGCTTGGGCGGCTTGGAGGCTTTGGCCTTCGATGGAGTGGCTTTTGCGGACTTGGTTGATTTGGGCTCAGATTCTGCCGTATTGGCGGCAACAGGCTCTTCCTCAGGCTCTTCGGTGGTGGTGCCGAGGGGGATATATGTGCTCTTGGAGCAGTGGCCGTCGCGGGACTCGACGAAGCCGTACACGTGCAGCTCCTCGGCGGCCCAACCATCGGGCAGCAAGGCGGTTACGCGGCGGGCGCGACGCTCGGCGGTGGCGAGCAGCAGCCCAAGGCCCTCGGTGGCGTTGTACACGAACACGTGCACCTTGTCGTCGTTGCGGGCTCCCGCCTGCTCCATGCGGTCGTAAGTCACTGTAAGTACGCCCTCTGCGTCCACCACGGCACCCGTGAAGCCCACCGGTGCCGCCGTGCCCTCGCTGAGCCGCAGGTCGGCATACGACGGCATCTCGCCACGGCTCCAGTTGAGCCGCACAAAGGCGTTGCACTCAGTCATTTGCCACTCGGCGGCACGCTGCCGCAGACCTATTCGCACCGCCTCGCCCATGCGGCCGCCGAGCCGCACCATGTCGGTGAACAGCCTGCGGTGAGCCATCTGCCTCTCCGTGCGCGGGTTGCACACCTGCGTGGGCCGCCTGCGCATGCACCA
>JAGCUZ010000001.1 GCA_017962615.1 Bacteroidales bacterium
CGCGACATCCTATAACATGCTATTACACAGAGATGTTGTCGCGTACCTAAATGCACGCACCTCTTGTATGCACCGTCACGTTCCAGCCAATGAATTGGCTGGCTATCCTTGTCATGCCTCTACGAGGCATATAACATACAACATATTGATTATTAATACTTACCAATAACAACACGTAACACCTGAGGTACCATGCACATTTGTCATGCCTCTACGAGGCATAACAGTTTACAAAACATTATTGTTGTGACACTTACGCTTAACACCTATAATGCCGCCGCGGACCGCGCAGCGCAGGGATGGGAGGGGGAAATGGCAACTGCGCGGTGAAGTACAATATGAAACACAAATGCGGCGGCAAATGGATGCAACTACTTGTTGCTGTGGATGCAACGATGACGTTGCTATGGGTTCCACGGTGGTGTTACCGTGGGGTGCAACGGGGTGTTGCCGTAGGGTCTACGGTGTTTGTTACCGAGGGGGCAATAGTAGTAACATAATATATGTAACTATCTGTTGCTGTATATCCTACGGTGGTGTTGCGAGGGTGTCAATGAACGTCGTGGCGGTGGACAGCGCCGGGGTGCCGCCGTGGGATTCCACGGCGGCACTGATGGCTGCTGTTTACTTGATAACCACCACTTTGCGGGTTACTGTGGGCGACAGCTGGACGAGGTAGACGCCCGAGGCTGCCGGGGTGTATACAAGCCTGTCGGCGACGACCGACGCGACGGTGTGCAGGACACGTCCGTTGGCATCGAAGACCGTGACGTCGAGACCGTTAGCACCGAGGATGACGATGGCGCCGTTGTCGGCGAAGACCTTAACGGCGTCGAGGTCGGCGGCTGCGTCGTCGATGCCGAGAGGCGGCGTAACGGGGCTGAAATAGGCCGTCAGATGCACGTCGGAAGTGACGGTGAGAGTGCGTGTTGCCTCGGTGTTGCCGTCGCTCCACATGTCGAACTGGTAGCCCATATTAGGCACGGCGGTGATGGTGGCACGTGTGCCTTGGTTGTAGATGCCGTCGCCGGTGACGCGGCCGCGTGTGCCGTCGTTGACGGAGAGTGTAACTGCGTAGGCTATAGGCTCGAAGCGTGCCGTGAGACGTGCCGTGGAGTTAACGAGGTAACGGCGCGGGTTGTCGGTGTTGCCGTCGCTCCAGCTGGTGAAACGGTAGCCTGAATTGGGCGTCGCCGTGAGGGTGGCGAGGGAGCCGTAGGCGTAGGTGCCCGAGCCCGAAGCGCGGCCGTAGAGCATGTTCTCAGAGCTGACCATTATGAAGTACTCCTCGGCGGCGAAGACAGCCTGATAGTCTGCGTCGGCGGTGACGGTGACGGTGCGTGTAGAGCGGCGGTTGCCGTCGCTCCAGCGCTCGAAGGTGTAGTGCGGCTGAGCCGTCGCCGTGATGGTCGCCGAAGAGCCGTAGGTATAGAGACCGGTGCCTGTGGTGGTACCCATGTTGCGGTCGTTGCTGGTGACAGTGACGAGGAAGTTGAGTGCCGAGAAGATGGCCTCGTAGCGGTAGTCGTCGTCGGCTGCCACGGTGCGCGGGTTGTCGGTGCTGCCGTCGCTCCAGGCGAGGAAGCGGTAGCCGGTGTTAGGCGTGGCGCTGATGACGGGGTTGCTGCCGAAGACGTAGTAGCCACTGCCGTGCACGGAGCCCCAGTTGGGTGTCGTCGTAGTGACGAGGATGACGTGGGTGTCGGGTGCGAAGGTGGCGTGGAAGAGGGTGTCGGCGGTGAGTGTTATGGAGAGTGCGGGGTTGGTGTTGCCGTCGTCCCAGTGCTTGAAGTGAGCACCCCTGACGGGTACCGCGGTGAGGGTTACCGAGGAGCCCTGCGGGAAGTAGCCGATGCCGCTGACGGAGCCCCAGGCGCTGTTGTTGACAGTGGCCTGGAGGAGGTTCATAGGACCGTCGAATATCGCCGTGAGGTAGCAGTCGGAGGTCATGACGAGGCGGCGCGGGTTGTCGGTGTTGCCGTCGCTCCAGCCGGTGAAGGTGTGACCCGTGAAGGGTGTGACGACGAGGGTGGCGGTGTCGCCGTGGTAGTAGTCGCCAGTGCCTGCCACCGAGCCGTAGGGCGCGTTGACGCCGAGGGTGTAGACGGCGAGCGAGAGGGTGGCCTCGAAGAGGGTGTCAGCGGTGACGACGACGGTGCGCGGGTTGCTGGTGTCGCCGTCAACCCATTGCGTGAAGCGGTAGCCGCTGACGGGAGCCACGCGGAGCTGCACGCGGGTGCCGGCGCGGTAGGTGCCGGCGCCGAAGACGTCGGCGAGGGCCTGCGGCGCCGTGACGGCCACGGTGTAGAGCGGAGCCTCGAAGAGGGCCGTGTAGACGGTGTCGGCCACGACGGTGAAGGTGCGCGGGTTGTCGGTGTTGCCGTCGTTCCAGGCTATGAAGCGGCAGCCTGCGGCGGGCTCGGCGGTGATGGTTGCCGCGGTGCCGTAGGCGTAGGAGCCGCCGCCCATGACGGTACCTATGGTGCTGTCGGACGAGAGGGTGACGACGGTGTGCATCTCGCGCTCGAAGAGGGCTGTGAGGATGGTGTCGGAGGTGATGACGACGCGGCGCGGGTTGTCGGTGACGCCGTCGGCCCAGCCTGTGAAGCGGCAGCCGTAGGCAGGCAAGGCGGTGAGCACCGCGGTGTCGGCATGGCCGTAGGTGCCGCCACCGTTGACCGAGCCGAGGGCATCGGACGAGGCGTAGGCCGAGATGAGGTAACGGTTGGGCGCGAAGAGCAGCGTGAGGGTGGTGTCGGAGAGGACAGTAACCTGACGCACAGAGGTGTTGCTGTTGTCGTCCCAACGGTCGACATGGTAGCCGATGTAGGGCTGTGCCGTGAGGGTCGCCACGCTGTTGTAGGCGTAGACGCCTTCGCCGGTAACGAAGCCGCGCGTGGTGTCGTAGCTTACCGCGATGGTGAGGTCGACCGGCTGGAAGAGAGCGGTGTAGGCCCTGTCGGCGGTGACCGTAACGGTGCGCGGGTTGTCGGTGCTGCCGTCGCTCCAGGCGCTGAAGCGGTAGCCGTAGTTAGGCGTTGCCGTGAGGGTGGCGATGTCGCCACGCTGGTAGACGCCGGAGCCTGTGGCGGTGCCGTGCGACGCGTCGTCGACAAGGGCAGCGATGTATATGCCCTGCGGGCCGAAGTAGGCTGTGAAGGTGGTGTCGCTGCGGAGCACTATGCAACGCGTAGCGTTGAGCGAGCCGTCGCTCCACTGGAGGAAGCGGTAGCCCGAGGCAGGCATGGCAGCGAAGCAGAGGGTGTCGAGGTAGTAGCCCGAGTTGGAGCTGGTGACGGAGCCCATGGCGGGGTTGTCGGAGCGCAGCGTGAGCTGATAGAGGGCTCCGCGGAAGTAGGCCACGAACATGGTGTCGGAGGTTACGATGAAGCGGCGCGGGTTGGTGGTGTCGCCGTCGTTCCAGTGGCTGAAGGCGTAGCCCTCGTTGGGTATACCCATGATGACATGCTCGTCGAGGTAGAGGCTGTTGGAGTTGCCCGAGCCGATACCCATGGTGAGGTCGGCCGAAGAGACCGCCACATGGAAGGAGGCTCGGGTGAAGGAGGCCGAGAAGTGGAGGTTGCCGCTGACGATAACGGTGCGCGGGTTGTCGGTGTTGCCGTCGTTCCAGGAGACGAAGCGGTAGCCGTAGTCGGGCACGGCGGTGAGCTGCACCGGCGAGGCATAGGGTGCGAGGGTGTCGCCAAGCACCGAGCCGTTGGAGTCGGCCGAGACCGAGACGTGGAAGTTGTCGGGCTCGAAGAAGGCCGTCAGCGTGGTGTCGGCCACGAGCTGTATGCGGTGCGGGTTGTCGGTGCTGCTGTCGCTCCAGTGGCTGAAGTGGTAGCCGTAGGAGGGCAGCGCGAGGGCCGACACGTAGGAGAGGTAGGGTGCCGAGGTGTCGCCCACGGTGGTGCCGCGTGCCGAGTCGGAGGTGGCGGTGAGGAGGGTGAAGTCGTCGAGGATGAAGTAAGCAGTGAAGAGGGTGTCGCTATAGAGCTGCACCTGACGCGGGTTGCGGGTGTTGCCGTCGTTCCAGTGGCTGAAGCGGTAGCCGTGGCGCGGCGTGGCGCTGATGGTTATCGGCGATGCCGTGGTGGTGTCTACGTCGCCCGAGGTGAAGCCCATATTGTTGTCGGCCGACATCGTGGTGAGGCGGTAGACGTTGGGCAGGAACATGGCGATGAAGACGGTGTCGGAGTAGACGGTGACGGTGCGCGGGTTGGTGTAGTAGCCGTCGTTCCAGCCGAGGAAGTAGTAGCCGCGGTTGGGCAGGGCGGTGATTACCACGTCGGAGAGGTATGGCGCGAGGGTGTCGCCGATGGCTCTACCCATGGTGTAGTCGGCCGTGGCGGCGACGACCGAGAGGAGGTCGTAGTCGAAGACGGCGGTGAAGACGGTGTCGGAGAGCAGCGTGAAGCAGCGCGGGTTGGCAGTGTCGCCGTCGGTCCAGCGCACGAAGTGGTAGTTGCGTCCCGGCACGGCGGTGATGCACACGGTGTTGAGGTAGAGGTCGTCGGTGTCGCGGTCGACGTAGCCCATGCGCGGGTCTTCGGCGAGGCCGGTGACGTGGTAGACGTTATAGTCGAAGTAGGCCGTGACGAAGGTGTCGGAGGTGAGCACGAGGCGGCGCGGGTTGGTGGAGTCGCCGTCGCTCCAGTGGGTGAAGTGGTAGCCGTAGTTGGAGATGGCCTCGACGGTGAGGGTGTCGAGGTAGCGCGCTGTGGTGTCGCCCACGGTGCGGCCCATGACGAGGTTGTCGGAGGCGGTGGTGAGGGTGTAGTTGTTGTTGTCGAACTCAGCCACATAGGTAAAGTCGCCCATCATGCGCACGCGGCGCGGGTTGTCGGTGTTGCCGTCGCTCCAACGGGTGAAGTGGTAGCCGTAGTTGGGGATAGCTGTGATGGTGACGGTGTCGAAGTAGTAGGCCGTGGTGTCGCCGGTGGTGTAACCCATCACGTAGTCGGCGCTGAGGGTGGTGATGTGGCAGGTGTCGAGGACGAAGTTAGCCACATAGTGAGCCGGGGCGAGGACGGTGACGAGACGCACAGAGTCGGCGATGCTGTCGGTCCAGTCGACGAAGCGGTAGCCGAAGTGCGGCACTGCCTTGAGCTCGACAATGTCGAGGTAGGCGGCGAGGGTGTCGCCGAGGGTATGACCCATCACGGTGTCGTTGGGAGCCGTGGTGATGTTGTAGTAGTCGACGGCAAAGGTAGCCGTGAAGTTGGAGTCGCGCTCGAGGAGGAAGGTGCGCGGGTTCTCGTTGTTGCCGTCGGTCCATCCGCTGAAGTGGTAACCGTAGTTAGCTATGGCACCTATGGTGATGGTGTCGAGGTAGAGCGCCGTGGCCGAGCCGTAGACCGAGCCGAGGCTGGGATGGAGGTTGGAGACGGTGACGGTGTAGGTGTTCCTGTCGAAGATAGCTATGATGAGGCTGTCGCGCACGGCGGTGATGGTGCGCGGGTTGGTGTAGACGCCGTCGCTCCAACCGCTGAAATGGTAGCCGTAGTTAGGCGTGGCGGTGAGGACCACCTGCGTGTTCTCGCGGTAGGTGCCGCCACCCGTCACGGTGCCTCGGTTGTTGTAGTTGGGCAGCGCACTGATGGAGTAGGTAGGTATGGTGTCGTAGTAAGCTATGAGGGTGCTGTCGCGGAGGATGGTGACGGTACGGATGGCGTTGGCGTCGCCGTCGCTCCAGTGCGAGAAGTAGTAGCCCACGCCAGGCACCACAGTGACGGGCACCTCGGAGAGGTAGTCGTAGGTGCCGCTACCGGTGACGACGCCGAGGGGGTTGCCCAGCTGGTCGACGTCGGAGAGCACGGTGAGGGTGTACTGGTTGAAGGTGAAGTTGACCGGTGTAATCACGGTATCGCGGTCGGCCTCGAAGGTGACTGTGGCCGAGGTGTTGCCGTCGGGCCAGTCGACGAAGTGGTAGCCGTAATTGGGCACGGCGGTGAGCGAGACGAGCTGGCCGAGGTGGTAGCGACCCGTGCCGGAGATATAGCCGCGAGCCACGTCATTGGGCACCGCGTTGATGTCGTAGTACGGCATGGTGTCGACGGTGACATGGTCGAGGGCTATGCCTGCGCCGTTGGCACCCACGCCTTCGATGGCGAACTGGTAGCTCGAGGAGGCCTGCGGCAACGATATGACGGCACGGTTCCATACCGACGGGGTGCCTGCCGAGAGGGTCTGCAGGAGCGTCCACGGCGAGGTGACGGCGGCGCGGTAGTAAACCTTGAGTATGTCGCTGTTGTTGCCGTTGCGCATCGGCGCGTACCAGAACACCAGGGTGGGTTCCTGCACCTGTGCGATGTTGAGCAACGGGCTGACGAGGCGTGCCGCACTGTCGCGCGAAGTGGCTACGAAGTAGGCGTTGAAGCGACCCTCGTGGGCGTTGACAGTGCCCTGCGGCACACCGGCTCTGTAGGACCACGACGCACCGGAGGCCGCTGCCAACGACTGCCAGCAGTGAGGCAGTGCCGATGCCTCGAAGCCTTCGGCGAAGGGTATCGACGCAGGCGAGCAGAGGGTATGGAAGGTGGCGAGGCGGTACTCGGAGGTGTCGCCCGAGGAGCAGAGGGTGGCAACGTAGAAGTCGTAGTCCATGTCGGGCACAAGGCCGTTGATTATCGGCGTGGTGGTCACCGCATGGATACGGTAGCCGTTGCCGCGGGCGAAGCCGCTGATGCCGTACTCGATATCCCACTCGCTGCCGCCGTTGGGCGTGATGTCGAGTGCGATGGTGGTGTCGGCGATATAGAGTGCGTCGATAGCCACAACACGACGGCAGTCGGGGCCGAGGGTTATGGCGAGGTTGTCGATGAAGTTGAGCGCCGAGGCGTCGGCCGACGAGAGGCGTATGGCTATACGGCTGTTGGTGTCGGCGAGGACGGCGCTGGAGAAGTTATAGGAGAAGTGGCGCACCGTGGTGCTGTGAGGCACCTGACGCAAGGCGACGAAGTCAGAGGCGGAACCCGCCACCGGCACGAGGCCGAGGGTGAAATCGCCCGTGGCGGCATCGCTGTTCTTATAGTCGAACGCTATGGAGAGCGAGTCGAGGCGCACGTCGAAGGGCGGCAGTATCATGTAGAGAGGTGTCGAGGCGTTGTTGCCCAGGAAGAGCATCGACTTGTTGTTGATACCTTCGCTGGCGGAGGTGATGAATGCCTGCGGGTAGCCAGCCGGCGAGGCGCTCATGTTGGTATAGTCGGCGCAAGGTATGAGGTCGTGGCGCGGGTAGATGGCGGGAGCCTGCAGGTTGGTGGACACGGCGTCGTAGTAGCCCTCGAAGGTCTCGTAGTAGGGAGCCACGAGGTAAGAGCAGGTGGTGGCCACGCGGATGGTGGGACCGGCAAACGAGGTGTCGCCCACGCCGCAGAAGCTGTAGACGGTGACGTCGTAGAGGGTGCTGGGCATGAGACCCGTCAATGAGAAGTTGCTGTTGGAGGTGGCAAGACGCCAGATGGTGTCGTAGCCGCCACCGAGCGGTACGGCCTTGAGGAGCCACTGGCTCTCGTTGGCACCTGCGTTCCAACGCAGAGTTGCCGTGGTAGTCGTAGTGGAGCTGCACACAAGGTTGGTGGGCTCGAAGCAGGTGATGCGACGGAAGTAGAGGTTGTCGACAGCTGCCGGAGGCTGGCTGCCGAGGGCGTCGTTGTTGTTCCACATGAACACTATGCGGTAGCTGCCCGACACCGGCACCTGGGCACGGAGGTCGACATGCTGCCAGTCGTTATGCGACACCAGTTGCTGGCCGCCGTCGAGGGCGTACCAGCCCGACGGCACCGAGGTGGCACCCGCGCCGGCGAAGAGCTCGCCAGCCGCTATGGGACTGTTCATAGGTGCGAGGAAGACACGCATGTAGTCGTTGCCCGACTCGCCCATGCCCTTCCAGTCGAAGTTGACGAGGTAGGTGCCGGGCTCGTCGAGGAGGACGCTGTGCCAGGCGTAGACCGTGGCGGCGGTATCGACGGAGTAGCCATAGGAGCTGTTGTTGTTGCTTATGTAGAGGCCGTGGCCGTTGGTGCCCGTCCAGAGGTCAGACTCAGGCACCCAAGCACCGGTACCGATAACCCAGCGGTTGCCGACGGAGGTGTTGTTGTAGTGCCAACGCTCGTTGTCGGTGGAGTCCTCGAAGGTGGAGACGATGGGCATGGGGCAGATGATGTAGTCAGTAGTGAAGTAGGTGTAGGCGTCGAGGCTGCTGTCGGTCTGCGAGCAGACGGCGTGGAGGTACACATCGTAGTCGGTACCTTCGCGCAGGCTGCGGAGGACATGGCTGGTGGCGTTGGCCGCCAGGGTCACACGGGTGCCGCTGCCCACGGCGAAGCCGCGGAAGCCGTACTCGAGGACGAGCGAGCTATAGTTGTTGTAGTTGGTCCAGGTGATGGTGGCCGTGTCGCCGCCCGTAGTGGCAGAGAGGTGCTGCGGCTGCGGGCAGGAAGGTATTACGTCGACGCTGAGGTCGTCGAGGTAGACGGTGTTCTCCTCTCCCCTATCGCACAGGAGTGTGATGAAGCCTGTGGTGCCGTTGTAGCTGTCGAGGTAGACGACGAAGTTCTGCCACTCGGAGGCGTTGTCGGGACGCGGAGCCACGGTGTCGATGAGGGTAAAGTTGTCGTAGTCGGCAGGCGACGGCACTATACCGACCTTGATGGTGCCCGAAGCGGTGGCCGAAGTCTTGCGGAGCTTGAAGCTCACGGCAAGGGTGTTGACGGCGTCTTCGAAGGCCGGAAGGGCGACATAGCTGTAGTACGACGCGGTGCTGTGGAAGCGCAGGCTGCGGAATGCCGAAGCCGCCACGTCGTCGGAGGGATAGGGATAGGAGTTATACTCAGAGACTCCGGTGAAGTAGACCTTGTACCAGCAGGGGCTGATGGCCGCCGTGGGACCTGCCATGTAGGCGTCGAAGTCCTCGGTGTAGGGCAGCTCACTGTGGGCAATGGTACCGCACTGGGTGCTGAAGCGTATGTAGACCGGCTCGCTGGTGTCGCCAGTGCCGCAGACGGCACGGATGTAGACATCGTAGTCGTAGTCGGCATTGAGGCCAGTGAGCGTAGCCGTGGTGGTGGCCGTCATAGTGGTGAGGCCTGTGCCGCGCGTGAAGTTGCGCGGACCGTACTCAAGCTGCCATCCCCTGGGGTTGCCATACTGTGACACCCAGCTGAGGGTGGCGCTGTGGGCCGAGGCCGAGAGCACCACGGGACTGGTGGGACGCTGACAGGACGGGGTGACGCGCAGCGTAATGTTGTCGACGATGGCTGTAGCCTCGGAGGTGGAAGCGTTGTTGGAGAAGACCGCCACATAGCGACCCGTACCCTGATAGGAGGCGAACTCCACGTCGTAGGTCTCCCAACGACCGGTGTAGAGTGTCGATATAGTACGGACGAGCTGGAAGGTGGAGGGGTCGGACGGGTCGGTCATAACACCCACGCGGACAGTGCCGTTGTGGTTGCCGTCGGCGATACGGTAGAGGTCGAGCGAGAGGCCGAGCGAAGTGACGGAGCCATCGTAGCGAGGCAGTGCCACATAGCAGTAGCGGCTGTCACTGCCGTCGAAACGGAGGGCGTTGCGGCCCGAAGAGGCCTGCCTGTTGGTGATGTAGGGCATCACCGAGCCCGCCACGTTGCCGCCGCGACGCCAGCAGGGATTGATGGAAGCGTCGGCCGTGGAGGCGTAGCTGTCGAAGTTGTCGCCGTAAGGCAGGTCGGCAGCGGTGATGGATGCGCAGTCGGTGAAGAAGTTGCCCGACACAGGAGTGCTGTAGAAGCCGCCGCCGCAGTTGGCGCGAATATAGATGTCGTAGGCCGTGTTGGGCGAGAGACCCATAAGCTGGTAGCCGTTGTTGGTGGCTGCCGTGGTGGTGGAGCCGGTGCCAGGCGTGAAGCCCTGCGGACCGTACTCTATCTGCCACTGGTTGGCACGACCGTTCTCGACCCACGAGAGGGTGACGCTGTTGGAGAGCACGTTGGTGATGGTAAGGTTGGACGGAGCCGCGCATGTACCCGAGAGCATAACGACCACGTTGTCGATATAGACCTCGTTGGCGGAGGCTGCGTCGGCGACGATGGCGATGCGTCCGGAGGTGGCGGTGACAGGAGCCAACGATACATTGAAGGACTGCCACTCGTTGACCTCGTCGACCTGGAAGGTGGCATAAGGGGTGTAGGTGGCGAGGTCGGCAGGATTGGTTATGACACCCACCGAGAAGGAACCGTTGGCACCACCCGCCGTGGCACGGTAGGCCTTGAGCGACACCGAGAGGCTGCTGAGACCTGTGGTGATGTCGGGCAGGACGGCATAGCTATACTCCGACGCACCGCTATGGAAGAGCAGCGAGTTGCCCGTGGTGCCGTAGCGCACCGAGGTGGTGGGGTGAGGATAGCTGTGGGTATTGAAGATGCTGCCGTTGAAGTAGTACTTGTCCCAGCATCCGCTGATAGGTGCGGTGAGACCCGAGGTGTAGCTGTCGAAGTCCTCGCTGAAGGGCAACGTGGAGACAGGCTGGCATGAGGTGACGGCCATGACGGTGTCGCCTGCCGAGCCCGACGTGCAGTTGGCGAAGACGCGGAACTCGTACTCGGTGCCGGAGATGAGACCCGTCACGTTGGCCGAGTTCTGGGTGAGGCTGGTGCCGAAGGTTGTCCATGCCGTGTCGGTGGTGCTGCGATAGTCGAGACGCCAGGAGGTCTCGTTGTTGCCGCGCGTCCATGCAAGCTGCACGGATGTGGGAGCCACGGAGAGCACCGTCAATGCAGGCGGCAGACAGCCGGGGGCTTCGCAAGCCTTGATAAACTGCACCTGATTGCGCTGCGAGGTATGCATTGCCGGCACGCCGGTCACCGAACTGAAGGCTCCAGTGTCGGTGGAGGCATAGAGAGCCATGTTGTTGACCGTATGGGTACGGAAAGCAAGGTCGGCACCCTCGTCGCGACCAGAGTTATCGACAATGGTAACAATAATATTATTGGTTCCATTATATATATAAGGCGTTTGGAAATCTATGCGGAACCAGCCCTGGTCGGTGGCGTTGAGCGAGCCTCGGTAGACGAGCTGCGCGTTACCCATTGAGACAAACGAGCTGATTGTGGCGTCGGAAGTAGGTGTGAGATAGATGGAGCAGTTGGTCTTGGATGCCATGGGTGTGGCCGAGGCGTAGTTGAAGGCCATACCGTTGATGGAGCCCGAAGTGCCCACCTCGCTGGCAAGGTAGAGCTGCTGCGAGAGCGAGTAGTAGGCTGTCGTGGTGAGCGGCAACACCGACATGGTGGAATCGGCGGTGCCAACCTCGGTGATGCAAGGCCAGTAGGCGGTACGGACTCGGATAGTATCCCAAGGACCATAGACACCGCAGTTGGCTGCAACCAGTATAGTGTACTCGGTGTTGTCGACCAAGTTGTTGAAGACATAGTTGGTGGAGTTGGTTGTGTATAACTGGTCGGAACCCGAAGGCGTAACAATACGTACCTTGTAATTGGATACGTTGGTGGTTGACGACACATCCCAATCGATAACTATGGTACGCATCGAGACTGCCGAGGCATGGAGGTTGTAGATATCGGCACATGGCGAAACCAAGCGCACGCGCACGTCGTCGACATAGATGTTGCTGGTGCTGTTGCCTGCTCCGTGGTTGAAGAGGGCTATGTAGCGTTTGTTGGCCGGAGCGTTGTCGAATGTGAAGTAGAACTCCTCCCATGCATTGACCTCCGAGAGGGTGACGATGCCCAAGGTGTCGAACGACGTCACGTCGTTGGGACTCGACATGACACCCACGATGATACGACCAGGCTCTTCGGTTGCTGACTTGAGAGCCTTGAAGGACAAGGCCAGGTTGGAGAGCGGACTCTCGAAGAGCGGCAGCACGGCATAGCTGTAGGTGCTGGCCGACGGCGTCAGGCTGTTGCTGACGGCGTAGAAGGCGAGGCTGTTGCCACCCTGCTCCACCGAGTAGTCGGACGACGGATAGGGATAGGACACCGTGATGAAGTTGGAGCCGTTGTAGTAGGCCCTGTACCAGCAGGGCGATATGGACTGGCCGATGCCGTTAATGTAGCTGTCGAAGTTCTCCAGATAGGGCAGCGATACCGTGGGTATCTCGGCGCAGGCGGTGGTGAAGGCAGCCCTCACCGGGGTGCTGTTGCCGTCGTCGCCGCAGACGGTATAGACGTAGAGGTCGTAGGCCGTGGAGGGCTGGAGACCCGAGATGAGTACCGAGCCGGTGCTGTCGAGCACGCGGGTACCGGAGCCGTAGGTGTAGCCCGCAGGACCGTACTCCACCATCCAGTGCGAGGTGCCGCCGACGGCGGTCCACGTCACCGTGGCCGAGTTGCTGGTGCTTGCCACCACAAGGTTGGCAGGCTGCGGACAGGCGGCGACGGCCGAGACCGTCACCTCGTCGATATAGAGGCTGTTGTCGCCGGCATCGTCGTCGGCAAGGAGAGCTATGCGTCCGTCGGGGCCGTTGTAGGCCGCGAAGGAGACGGTGAAAGTCTCAAAGGCCGTGGAGCTCTGCGACGGCAGAAGCTCGGCAACTTGATGGAACGTGGTGATGTCGGTGGGGTTGGTGATGACACCGACCTTTATACGGCCGGAGGCGCTCAACGACGCACGACTCATATAGAAGGAGAGTTCGAGGCGGTTGACGCTGTCAACAAACTCGGGCAGCACGGCATAGCCGAAGGTGCCGTCAGTGGTGTTGCTCTGGAACATGAGGCTGCGCGAACCACGGTAGGCCGTCGTTGCCGCGTGGGGATAGCCTTCGGTGGTGAAGACAGTGCCGTCGAAGTACTGCTTGTACCAGCACTGGTTGATGGGCGACGACCATGCGGTGTTGTAGCCCTCGAAGCCCTCGGTATAGGGCAGCGCTGAGTGGACTATGGGAGCGCAGGAAGTGGTGAAGGTTATATGCGTGAAGTAGCTGGTGTCGGATGCCGAGCAAGTGGAGCGCACATAGAGGTCGTAGGTGGTGGAGGGCTGGAGGCCGGTAACCGAGACAGCGGGCGAGTTCACGTTAAGCGTTATACCCTGGCCGCGTGTGAAGCCTGCACGGCCATACTCGACACGCCATGTGGTGGCCGAGCCGCGATCCCATGCGAAGGAGGCGCGGTTGCTCTGCAGGTCGGTGACAGCGATATTGACCGGGCGGCGGCAGGTAGGTATAGGACGTACCACTATGTTGTCGACATAGGCTGCATTGGCTGCACCCTCGTACATCATGATGGCAATCTGGTTGCCCGAGGCGTAGTAGGCCGAGAAGTCGACGGTGTATTCCTCGAAGGCGGTACCCTCGCCCGAGGGGGTGAGAGCCTGATAGGGATGGAAGGTGGAACGCTGCGATGCCACATCCATGACGCCTACCACTATGGTTCCGCTCATGCCCACCGCAGCGCGACGCAGGCGCAGCGACATCTCGAGCGAGGTGATGGCGTCGGTGAAGCGAGGCAGTACGACATAGCACCAGTGCTGCGTGTCGGCCTCGAAGGCCAGCGACTGCGAGCCGGCGTAGGCTGCGGCAGCCGTGGCGTAGGGGTAACGGCCTGCGGCATAGTTGCTGTAGCGCTGCCAGCAGGGGTTGATGCCTGCGGCGGTGCCTGTAGCGTAACCCTCGAAGTCCTCGTAGTAGGGCAAGGCAGCGTGGGCTATGGCGGGGCACTGAGTGCTGAAGCTCACGAGCAGCGAGGGGCTGGTGTCGCGTGTGCCGCAGAGCGCCGACACGTATGCGTCGTAGAACGACCCTGCCGTGAGGCCTGTGATAGTATAAGCGGTGTCGTTGGATGCCACTGCCGTGGTGCCGCGACCGGGCAGGAAGCCTTGCGGGCCGTACTCGACGAGCCAGCGGGTGACGGTGCTGCCCGCCGCAGGTGTCCAGTGCACGGTGGCCGACGTCTCCTGCGCTTCGGCATAGAGAGCATCGGGAGCCTGGCACGATGTGGCAGGCTCGACGACGATGTCATCGATGAAGACATTGGCGCCCGACGTGGCGGGACGGTAGAGCAGCATGATGTAGCCGGTGCCAGTGCCGGTGTAGGAGGCGAACGAGACGCTCTTCTGCTGCCATGCGTCGACCTCGGTGCAGGCTATTGTAGCCACCGAGGTGAAGCTCGACAGGTCTTGCGCGTTGCCGTTGCGCGAGGTGGTGACACCCACCTGGATGGTACCCTCGGCAATGTCGTTGGTGCGCATCTTGAAGTTCAGGCGCAGTGCCGACACGGCATCCTCGAACTCAGGCATGATGGCGTAGGCATAATAGGTATTATCGCCCGCGTAGAAGAGCAGGCTGTTGGGAGCCGTGTAGGCCATGTTGTTGACCGGGTAGGGATAGTTGCGGCTGTTGAACATGCCGCTGTAGTAGGCCTTGGTCCAGCAGGGGCTGATGGATGCACCCGAGCCGAGCGCGGTGGAGTAGCTGTCGAAGTTCTCCACATAGGGCAGGTCGCTGTGACGTATGGCACCGCAGCCCGTGGTGAAGGCATATACAGGACTGGCCACGCTGGTGTCGGAAGCCGAGCAGCGGGTGTATACATACACGTCATAAGAGGTCTGCGGCGCGAGGCCGTTGACGGTGATGGTAGTCGTGGTCGTGGTAAGACGCATACCGTAGCCGGGCATGAAGCCGCTGCGACCCACCTCGACTATCCAGCCGAGGGGCGACGCGACGTTGTCGCTCCAGGTGATGGTGGCGCTGTTGCCGGTGACGGTGGTGGCGTATACGTTATAGGGACGCATACACGACGAGGCGCGGCTGACCACTATGTCGTCAACATAGGTCACACAGTTGCTGATGTTGTCGGAGGCAAAGGCTATGTAACGGCCGGTGCCGGTATAGGAGGCCAGGCTCACGTCGTGCAGCTCCCAAGTGGCGGCGTTAACGGCGTAGATGGTGGCGACCTCCTGGAAAGTGGAGAAGTCGGAGGGGTTGGTCATGACACCCACACGCAGGTAGCCGTAGCGTGCCGACGTGGTAGCCTTGTAGAGACGCATGGAGACCATGAGGTCGGCAATGTTGCCGCTGTAGCGCGGCATGGCGGCATAGCTGTAGTTGCTCGACGAGCCCGAGAAGAGGAGTGCGTTGGTGCTGTCGTTGCCACGTGCCACCTGGGCCGGATAGGGATATATGGTAGTAGTGGAGGTGTAGTTGGTACCCTTGGTCCAGCAGGGGCTGATGGAGGCGGTACCGCCATAGGCGTAGCTGTCGAAGTTCTCGGTGTAGGGCAGGTCGGCAGGCGTCAGGCTGCTGCACTCGGTGGTGAAGCTCACAAGAGCCGTGTTGCTGCTGTCGTCGGCGGCGCAGTGCGCACGGAGGTATACGTCATACTGGGTGTTGGGGCTGAAGGTGGTGATGCGGGCGGGCAGCGAGGTGAAGTACACCCTGGTGCCGGTGCCACGTGTGAAGCCTGCAGGACCATACTCGAGCGACCAGCGCGACGCGCCAGCACGGTCGATGAAGGTGAAGGTGGCGGCGGTGTCGGTAACGTTGCTCACCGAGAAGTTGAGCGGCGTGGGACAGGTGGCCGTCGGCGTGACGTTGATGTCGTCGATGCGTATGTAGTTGTTGCCCGAAGTACTATAGGCAGCAAAGGCTATGTAGTGGTTGGTGTCGGTGGTTGTAGAGAAGTCGAGGTCGAAGTTGGTCCAGGTGCCAGTGTTCTCCACATGGAAGGTCTGCACCGAGCGGAAGGTGGAGAAGTCGTCGGGGTCGGACATCAGACCCACCGTGATATAGCCGTTGGTGGTCTCGTTGGCGGCACGGTAGGCCTTGAAGGATACCTGCATCATGTTGCCGGCAATGCCGAACTCTGGAAGCACGGCATAGCTGTAGCGGTTGATACCGTTGCAGAAGAACATGAGCGACTTGTTGCCCGAGTTGGCGTAGTCGTTGGTAGGATACGGATACCATGTGTTGCGCACACGTCCGTTGTCCACATAGTGCTTCACCCAGCAAGGACCTAACGACGAGGCGGTGTCGGCCTCATAACTCTCGAAGTTCTCCACAAACGGCAGGGTGAGGATAGGACGACACAGCGTGTTGATGCGCGCTATCACCGACATGGTGTTGTTCACCGAGCACGACGGCGTGACACGTATGTCGTAGGTGCTGCTGCTGTCGAGGCCCGTAACGGTGTAGATGCGTGTGGTGATGCCGCTGACGGCGGTGGTCCAGTTGGTCTCGCCACGCTTGCGGTAGTCTATGTTCCACGAGGTCTCAGTGTTGCCGCCACCCCAGATAAGGTCGGCAGTATGAGCCGTCACATTGGGTATGTAGAGGTTGGGAGCAAGGCAGCCCGGGTTGGTGCAGTTGAAGGTGAACTGGATGTTGTTGCGCAGGTTGTGGCGGTAGAGGGTTCCCGAAGGCTGACCGTTGTAGGCCGTACCGTTGTTATAATAGGAGAGAGCCATGCCTGTCGCCGTGTGGCAACGCCAGTAGGAGCCCGACGAAGCACTGGCGTTGGAATTGTCGCAAACTGCTATAACCAAGCTCTCGCTGCCGTTGTAGGCAAAGGGAGTGTTGAGCAGATAGGTGTTCCAACCCGTGCTAGGAGCGGTGAGCGGGCCGGTGTATACCACCTGCATGTCGCTTACCGGCATGAAGCGGTTGAGCACGGTGTCGGTGGTGTGACCCATATAGATGGTGCAGTTGGTCTTGTAGGTCTGCACGGTGGTGCTGTAGAACGACATGTCGGTTATGTAGCCTACACCGCCAACCTCTTCGGGACGGTACAGCTGCTCGGTGAACGAGTAGGCGGCGGTGTTGTTGACCGGCAGATACTGCGTGGTGGTGGTAGTAGGGGCCAGCTCGGTGCTGCAGAGGTCGCCCTGCGTGCGGAAGTTATAGGTAGCCCAGGCGCCGTTGTCGCTGCTGCTGCAGTTGGCACGCAGGCGCACGGTGTAGCCGTAGTTGGGGTTGAGGTTGGAGAAGGCGAAGTAGGGGTTGGCCGAGTAGAAGGTGTCGCGGTAGCCCAGCGAGTCGTTAATTATCAACTCATACTGCGCGGGGTGTCCCTCTATAATCTCGGGCTGATCTTCCCATGCGATGATAGCGTTGTGGTAGGAGCGCGACACCATCTGTATGTTGACTATACCCGGACAGGTGGGCTTGGGTGCCACGCTGAGGTTGTCGATATAGAACAGGCGGTTGCCTGTCTCGGGAATGCGGCGGTCGCTAAGGAACACCACATAGCGGTTGAGTGGGTTGTGCCCGTGGACGAACACCGTCTTGTGCTGCCACGTGGTGGTGACATCATTGATGACCTTGACGGTGTCGAAGTTGGAGATATTGAACGGGTCGGCGGTGAGGCCCACAAGTATCGGAGCCGTCGTAGCCTGGTTCACCTTGTAATGGAAATCAATCATCAGGCGGTTGACGTCGATGTTGAAGAGCGGCAAGGTGAAGTAGGAATAAGCGTAGGCGGTGTTGTTGTTATTGGTGGAGCCGAGGGCGTAGCACTGGGGCACCGAGTAGCCGCCCGTGGCGACTATCTGCGGATAGTAGGCGTTGGCGTCGTAGGTGAACGAGCCTGCCGTCGGGTTGAAGTAGCCGCGGTGCCAGCAGGGTATGGTGGTGCTGAAGCCAGCGGTATAGGTGTCGAAGTTCTCCACGAAAGGCATCGCCGTGCTGTCGATGGCCACGCAGGCGGTGGTGAAGGAGTAGAAGCGGTAGGCGCTGGTGTCGGTGGCACTGCAGAGCGAAGCCACATAGACGTCGTAGCTGACGCCACCCGACAGACCGGTGATGCGATAGGCGGTGTCGTTGACTATCTGGCGCGTACCCGAGCCGCGGTTGAAGCCCGCCGGACCGTATTCCACCACCCAGCGGGTGGCGCTGCCAAGCTCGCTCCATGTCACGTCGGCATAGGTGTCGCCCACCGACACGAAGAGCGAGTCGGGCATCGGGCAGTTGGGGTTCTCGACGCGGATGTCGTCGATATATGTATAGTACAGCGTGCTGCCGTTCTCCTGAAGAGCGTCGGCGCAGGCTATGGCTATGCAGCCGTGGGGGCCGTTGTAGCGGTTGAGCATAATGGTGTACTCGCGGGCGTTCTCGGTGTGGTCGGTAATGTCGGCCACGCGCACAAAAGTGCTGTAATCTTCGG
Organism: Bacteroidales bacterium; assembly: GCA_017962615.1. GTDB lineage: Bacteria > Bacteroidota > Bacteroidia > Bacteroidales > P3 > Colimorpha. Next base: position 18,096 of record JAGCUZ010000001.1, read on the forward strand.
GGTCGGACATAACACCCACGTAGATATGCGCACTGTTGTACTGCATATTCGACTGGTTCTGCTGCGTGTGGCGTTTGGCCTTGAACGATACAAGCAGCTGCTGCAGCGGCGACTCAATCTCGGGCAGCGTGACGAAGTTGTAATAGTTGTGGGTGTTGAGGAATGTGAGTCCCTTGCCGCCTGACATTGCCGAACGCTGCTCGACACGCGGATATGTACTGGTGTGGTTGGTACCGGCATGCCAGCACGGAGCCGGACGGGTGTTGACGGTATAGTTCTCGAAGCCGTCGGTGATGATAGGCACGTTATATACATGCTGCAGCGGACGGCAGCCCGTACGGAAGTTGATGGTCACAGCTTCACTGCTGTCGCCGTAGCCGCAGATGGCGCGCACCGTGACGGTGTAGGTGGTGTCGGGCGTCAGGTTGGTGAGGTAGGCCACAGGTGCCGACACACTCATGGAGCGGCCCATGCCGGGCTGGTACCCCTGTATGCCGTACTCCACATACCACAGCGACGTGCTGTTGAGCTGACGCCATGTTATCGTTGCCGAGCGGCCAAGGACGGCTCTGGCGCGGAGGCTCGTAGTCTGCGGACGCAGACAGCTGGGTGCTACCGATACCGTTACGTTGTCGATATAGGTATTGCCGAGGCCTGTGTTGCCGGAGGCTATGGTTATATAGCGGCCGCTGCCGTTGTAGCCGGTGAGCGGCACGTCGAACGACTCCCAGTCTTCGTCAGAGCTTACGCTGACGGTTTGCAGCAACTGGAAGGTGTTGAAGTCGGTGGGGTCGCTCATCACGCCTACGCGCACCACGCCGCAGTCGGAGTTGGCTCCGGCGCTCTTGCGCATCATGAACGAGAGCATGAGGGTGTTGAGGTTGTCGGCAAAGAGCGGCAGCGCGGCGTAGCTGTAGTTGGAGGCATCGCCGCGGAACACGAGCGAGCGCGAGCCGCTATAGGCAGGGCTCGACACCGGGTAGGGATACGGCTGCGGCAGGCTGGTGCCTTTGTGCCAGCAGGGGTCGATGGTGGCTGTGGGACGTGCCTGATAGGTGTCGAACAGCTCGGTGTAGGGCAGTGCGCTGTGCGGTATAGGGGCGCAGGCCGTGCGCACTGTGCGCGAGTTGTAGTTACTGGTGTCGTTGGCACCGCAGATGGAGCGCACATATACGTCGTATTGCGTACTGGCCGAGAGGCCTGTTATCTGGCAGCTGGTGGTGTTGACCGTGCGGCGCGTGCCGGTGCCGCGGGCAAAGCCTTGCTGACCGTATTCCACCTCCCAGAGGGTAGCGGTACCGCGCTCGGTCCAGGTGATGATGAACGACTGGTCGAGCAGGGTGCTCACGGTGAGGTCCTGCGGAGCGGTGCACGAAGGTGCCACGTCGATGCTGAGGTTGTCGAGGTACACTATGTTGGAGTCGCCAGCCGTAGAGCGCAAGGCTATGTAGTGACCACCACCACTGTAGGCGCGCAGCGGCACCTCGTAGCGGCGCCACTCGCCTGCGGCAGGCACCTGCACCGTCTGCACGGCGGTGAAGGTGTTGATGTTAGCGTAGTCGGTCATGACACCCACCGTGATAGAGCCGTTGTCGGGGTTCGACATGTTGGTGCGGTAGAGGTCGAAGGTAACGGCAAGCGTGTTAACCGGGTCGGCAAAGGTGGGCAGCGCCAAGTAGCTGATACGGTTGGTGCTCTCGCTGTAGAAGGCCAGCGAGTTGCCCGACGTGCCCTGGTGCGGAGTGCTCACGGGATAGGGAAAGCTGTCGAGTATGTAGTTGCCACGGTCGTAGAAATACTTATGCCAGCAAGGCGGCAGGTTCATCGTGGGCGTTGTGGCGTAGCTGTTGAAGTTTTCGGTGTAGGGCAGGCTGGCCGTGGCTATGGGCTGACAGTCGGTGTGGAAGGTTATGCACACCGGCTCGCTGTAGCTGTTGGCGGGATACTGGTTCGGGTCGCAGCGGCTTTCGAGGCACACCGTGTAGTCGGTGTTAGGCTGCAGACCGGTAAGGGTGAAGGGGTTACGGTTCTGGTTACGCGGATAGTTCACACCGCCTGCAGGCGTGACGCTGTAGCGCCAGCGCGTGGCGCCGCCAACCTCGACCCACGAAAGGTCGGCCGAGTTGTGGGTGATATTCGAAGCCGTGAACTGCGTGGGAGCAGGGCAGCCCATCTCGAAGGTATAGTAACGGTTAGCTCCAGGCCACACCGAGTAGGTTGTACTGGTAGCACCATATGAGACCGTATGCGTTGATGGGTTTATAGTTACAACATCATTGACAGATGTACACATACCAATTTGGTAGCCTGTCGGCAATGTACTCGGAATCACATTAGAATAAACTATCTGTACCTTATTGGATGTTTCAAACAACTGCACCTCCCAATTGACATCTGAGACATAGCTCTGAGAGCTATACCAATACGGCATCTTAAACTCCACCACAAGCACACGGTTTGGCGCCGTGCCTGTAAGCTGATAACGGATGTAGCCGTCGGGATTCACGGCCAGGTCCCTACCAATGCCTATTATTTTGGGAGCATTGCTATTTGCGTATATAACTTGAGGTGTAGTATTAGTGACAGTTGTTGAGAATGGTGTGGTATACGGAGCACTTGACGTACATTGAGGCGCTCCTAACTTCACCTCACCATTTGACTTAGTGGAGAACTGAGTATAATTTACACCAGCAAACGTAAACGTAAAACCTATCGGACACAACGGATAACCAGTGTCGTCAGCACGAGTATTGGCAATAATTGTCGGGTTCGTCAGGGTTATCCACTTGGACGCATCCACGCCAGTGCTGAAGTTGTAGTCCTGCATAGTCACAGTCTGCGCCAACAAACGGGTTGGCACAAACATCGACGCCACTATGAGCATCAGGACAACAATGTAATTCTTGCCGAAAACAGGCTTTAATTTGTTAGAAATGTGAACCATACGTCAGTTCTTTGTTTAGTTAAGATACAGTTGTTTGAATTTGCAAATATAGCAATAAATATAATAATATAAAGAAAAATCATCGGGAACAAATATAAAAAATCAACAAATAATTTGTTATTTCACTGTACAACTGCTAATTACGCCATCACAACTCGCACTCGCCTCCCCTACCCTGCCATTTCCAGCCCGCAGACAAATTTTCTCCTCTCCATTTGTGTTTTTTTTCTTAACTTTGCAAGTCATCCGCATTTGATGCGCTGCAACCTTAACCGACTGCATAAAAACACGATAACACACAATACAGATGAACCACATGACCAAATATTGCCGCCTAATCCTCACGGTGGTTGCCTTGGGGGCCCTCATGTGCGCCTGCAAGAGCAATAAAGAGGAGACGGTGCTTAGCTACCCCGACGGTACGCCCCGCCTCGTGTACATCATGAAAGATAACGGCAACGACAGAGAAATCGTCGGCGAGAAGTCCTACTATGAGAACGGCAACATTCGCTGGGAGAAGCACTTCCGCGACGGCAGACGCGACGGCCGCTGGCGCTACTACTACGCCTCGGGGCAGCTGTTCGGCGAAGGCCTTTTCGATGCCGCCCACCAGCTGGGGCGCAACTGGGCTTTCTACCGTGCCGACGGCTCGGGCTACTGCGACGAGGGATGCGACTCGGTAGTCGTCAACGAATTCAGCGAGAACGACTTCCTGCCTTCGGCAATAGCATGCTGCAAAGGCAACGCCAAGAAGGTGTACATGTTCTACGAAGATTTCTCCAAACGCTATGAGGGCGAGACGGTTGACGGTTTGCGCGAAGGCCACTGCACCTTCTTCTTCCCCAACGGCGTCACCCAGACCGAAGCCATCTACGCCGACGGCGAGCTGAACGGCGTCTACATAGTCTACCGCGAAAACGGTACACCCTACTACCGTGGCGTTTACATCAACGGCAAACGCGCCGCCGTGTGGGAGTTCTACGACGAAGAGGGCAACCTCGTCAACACCAAAGATTTCCAGTAGCCATGGACGTAATCCTTGACAACCCTATATACAAGATAATCGGCAACATAGCCGACAGTCATGGCATCGAGGTCTACGCCGTGGGCGGCGTGGTGCGCGACTACTTCCTGCAACGCCCCTGCACCGACATCGACGTGGTGTGCGTGGGCAGCGGCATAGAGCTGGCGCAGGAGGTGGCCAAGAGCATCGACCCGAACAAAGAGGTGCATGTGTTCAAGAACTTCGGCACCGCCTCGTTCCACTACCCCTACAACGGCGTGTACTGGCAGATAGAGTTCGTGGGCGCACGCAAGGAGTCTTACAGCCGCCACAGCCGCAAACCCGTGGTGGAGAGCGGCACCATCGACGACGACCAGAAGCGGCGCGACTTCACCGTCAACGCCATGGCTGTGAGCCTCAACGCCGACCACTTCGGCGAGCTGGTCGACCCCTTCGGCGGCATCCGCGACCTCAACGAGGGCATACTGCGCACCCCAATGGACCCCGTCATCACATTCAGCGACGACCCCCTGCGCATGCTGCGTGCCATACGCTTCGCAGCTCAGCTGGGCTTCCGCATTGCCGACGACACCTTCGAAGCCATCAAGGCCAACACCCAGCGCATCGAGATAGTGTCGCAGGAGCGCATTGCCACCGAGCTCAACAAGATACTCCTGTCCGACAACCCCTCGATGGGTCTCAAGTTGCTGCAACTGTCGGGACTTATGCAGGTTATACTGCCCGAGATATCGCGCCTCAAGGGCGTTGAGAGCGTCGGAGGCCGAGCCCACAAGGACAACTTCTACCACACCATGGAGGTGGTTGACCACGTGGCCGCCAAGAGCGACGACCTGTGGCTGCGCTGGGCCGCGCTGCTGCACGACGTGGGCAAGCCCGACACCAAGCGCTACGACGAGCGGCTGGGCTGGACATTCCACGGCCACGAGGTGAAGGGTGCCAAGATGGTGCGCCGCATCTTCGGCAGGCTCCGTCTGCCACTCGACAACAAGATGCGCTACGTCAAGAAACTCGTCATGCTCCACCTCAGGCCCATAGTCCTTGCCGAAGACTGCGTCACCGACTCGGCGGTGCGCCGGCTGCTCTTCGACGCAGGCGACGACATCGACGACCTCATGACCCTCTGCGAGGCCGACATCACGTCGAAAGACGAGGCCAAGGTGCAGCGCTTCATCGCCAACTTCAAGCTGGTGAGAACCAAGCTGGTGGAAATCGAGGAGAAAGACCGCGTGCGCAACTTCCAGCCACCGGTGGGCGGCGAAGACATCATGAAGACCTTCGGCATAGGTCCATGCCACGAGATAGGCATAATCAAGGACGCGATAAAAGAGGCCATCCTCGACGGCAAGATTCCCAACGACCGCGAAGCGGCATGGCAGATGATGCTCGACGAAGGCGCCAAGCTCGGCCTCACGGCCACAGCCTCGTGATAACGTAACCACGTGACAACGAAGAAACTCATAGTAGTCGTAGGTCCCACGGCGGCAGGCAAGACCGCCTACGCCGTACGCCTCGCGCAGGAGCTCGGCACGGAGATTGTGTCGTGCGACTCGCGTCAGTTCTACCGCGAGCTCGACATAGGCGTGGCACGCCCCTCGCCCGACGAGCTGCAGGCCGCCAAGCACCATTTCATAGCTTGCCGCAGCATCACCGAAGGCTACGACGCCTACCGCTACAGCGAGGACGCCCTGCAGAAGATTGCCGAGCTGCACCGCAGCCACGACAGCGTGATAGCCGTGGGCGGCTCGGGACTGTACATCGACGCCCTCTGCCACGGCATAGCACAGATGCCCGACCCCACGCCCGAGCTGAGGCAGCAGCTGCAGCAACAGCTGCGCGACGAAGGCATAGAGAGCCTGCGGCGGCAGCTCAAACTGCTCGACCCCGAGTACTACCAGCGCGTCGACCTTGCCAACCCCGCACGGCTGCAGCGGGCGCTCGAGGTGTGCCTCACCACCGGCGAGCCCTACAGCAAGGTGATAAACCAGACACTGCAGTCACGCCCCTTCGCCGTGGAGACCATAGGCATAAGCCGCGAACGCGACGAGCTGCGGCATCGCATCGACACGAGGGTTGACCGGATGATGGCCGACGGACTGCTCGACGAGGTGCGGAGCCTCCTGCCCTACCGCCACCTGCAAACCCTCAACACCGTTGGCTACAAAGAGCTTATGGAGTACCTCGACGGCCGCTGCACCCACCCCGACGCCGTGCTGCGCATCAAACAGCACACCTGGCAGTACGCCAAGAAACAGCTCACCTGGCTCCACCGCAACCCCGCCATCACCTGGCTCCCCGGATTATCCTAAAGACCCACCCTGACACGCACATGTCGCATACCTGACGGCACACCACCGCAGGGTCAACGCCGACAACCAGCCAATGAATTGGCCGGCCATCTTTGTCATGCCACGCCGTGTCAAAACGGCAACATCAGGCTTTAACGGCAATATTTAGCAATATTTAGTAACAATACACTGTTGTTCAATACTTTATCATTACAATTCAAAACCCGCACAAAATTCGCGCAGACCCCGATTTTGGCATATTTTTCGTAAAGCGTAAGTATATAGATGATAAGGAGTTGGTGGGACCAACTCCTTATCATCTATATACCTTCTTTATACCTACACTTTATTACGGCTGGAAACAGGGGGAATTTAGGGTCGGATTGGAGGCATTTCGGATTTGAGTGGAGGACTTTTTGAGAGTAGTTGGGGAACGTTTGGGATTTGGAGGGCCCCGCATGGCCTCGTCCATGGGCGAAGGACTGTCGCTGACCGCCGTGGCACGCGCCAGGACGGGCAAACAATGGCTGCAGTTCGACGGCGACGAGAACAAACGGCTCTTCCCCTACATAGAGTGGCTGCCGAGCCGCAGCGCGACACCGCGCGAGACGCACCGCGTGTTCTGGCACTGCCGCTGGCGCAAGGACGACAACTTCTGGAAAGAGAACCAGCCCGGCACACTGTGGAACTGCAAATGCGACTGGGAACAGACCGATGACACTATAACTCCCGATAACCCCGACACCGATCGCTCCCTCTCTGGTCTGGACGGAAATCCCGCCACGACCGGACAACTGTTTACTGACCGACACCCATACTTCAAAAATGTACAGGGAAATAGAAAAACGAAGGAATTGATAGAGAAGAAGGCTGGTGATATATCACAGCCTTGGGCTATATCCCGGGCAAAAGGATTATTGGAAAAAACTACGACATGCACTGTTATGGGTAAATCTTATACCGTAAACTTTATCTCTCAAGGTATATCGAAGGCTGCTCAATCAATGAACGGAACAAGAGATTTTTGGCTAAAAAACGAGTTCCTTCCACATATTACTAATTATATTAGCAATGCCGATTGTCAAGGAAGGAAAAAGAGCGACAGTGGACACAATACTCGGAAACAGACTATAAAAAACAGACTATTTTTATTACTTCATGACCACGTTGCCCAATGGAAATAATGTGTATATACACCTTGGTCGATACAAGGCGGACCACCCTAAAGCCGGGGAATTTTATTTTTATACAATAACGAAAAATTTACCAGAAGACATTGAAACGTTGTAATAAGGCTTACGCAAACCAGGCGACCCCCTTATTTCAACGTTTCGGTTTGCAAAATTACAACTTTTTTTTTAAACTGACAAAATATTTTTTCAATTATCATGGAAATTCAAGACTTCAGCAAGCATCTCGAGGGCTTGGAAGCGGCCGTAAAAAGGCAGCTTGAACGCGACTTGCCCAAAAAATTGGGCAACATCGCCGTGCGCTTGTTCAAGGAGAATTTCCAGCGTGAAGGCCCCGGCGCGCAGCCTCACGCCGCTAAGCTCAAGCCCGTCGAGGTCGACGGTGCACCCGTCGCCATCCACCTTCACCACCTTGGCAATGTGGAGCATGTCGCGCGTGGGTATCAGGCGGCGGAACATTCGTGCTATTTCTGTGGCGTTTTCCATTTTTATTCGTATCTTTGCAAAAAATTTCGTGCTATGTTTAAGCGCTGTTTAATCGTTGTTTTAATGCTTGCAGGAGTGTGCTGCGCCCAGGGGCAAAGGGAAGGCAATCTTAATATTGATTATGATGCACAAACATGGACTTCTTGGTCGGGTAATAGGATTATTTCCCTGTGGGGTACCGTTTATGTTGTAAAGCCAGGCGAACAGGCAGACTTGGATGTCAGGATTGTTAAGGATTACAATTATTCTGATATTGATGTTTACATTACAGACAAAATCAAACCGGAAAAGAAACAATGGCGTTTTGTCAGTTCAAGAGAAGATGCAGATTTTTCTATACGGTTTGTTACCAAGGATGAACATTTCACAGTACGCTTTATATCGTTCAAGGAGTGGAATGAATGGTGGCACAGTAGCGGTCTACCTATAATATATGGTGATTAATGGCATATCATGAGAGTTTGTGCCCAAGTTTAATTTTACGTGTGCCGCCCGAGCTGCTGTAACTGGTCTCGGTGCCGGTGACGTAGTAGTTGCCGTCTTTGGCAGGGCAGTCGGCATCGTGCAGGCGCACGGTGTCGGTGGGTTTCACGTATGGTATCAGCCAAGCGGTGAAGCTACCTTCATAGCCGTCGAACGAGCGGCGGCGGTACTCCGCCTCGGCTATCTTTATAGCATCTGCTTTATTTTGAGATGGAGATGGGATTGTTATTTTTTCCCCACCTTGCGTTCCGTATGTTACAGTTTCTGGTTTGCCTTCTGGAGGGGTTGAGGAGAAGCTTTGGTGGGGTTGGGAAAGAGATCGGGATTGTTGCAAGAAGTTTTTTTCGGGACATGTGGATTATTTTTCGTATCTTTGCATTTTGCAACTTGCGGTGCCGGGGAAGGGCACTGCAAGGGTTGTGTTTTGGATAACAGAGAGATGATTACGCGGGAGACCAAAGACAAAATCATGGAAGCCGTCCACATCGAGGATGTGGTGGGCGATTTTGTGTCGTTGAAGAAACGCGGTGCCAACCACATAGGGTGCTGCCCGTTCCACAACGAGAAGACCCCGTCGTTCTATGTGTCGCCGTCGAAAGGCATATTCAAATGCTTCGGATGCGGGAAGGCGGGCGATGCCGTGACCTTCGTGATGGAGCACGAGCACTACACCTACCCCGAGGCGTTGCAGTACCTGGCCAAGAAATACAACATAGAGGTCGAGGAGGAGCAGATGACTCCCGAGCAGAAGGAGCGCAACAACGAGCGCGACGCGCTGTTTCACGTGTCGGAGTTTGCGCAGAAGTACTTCGCCGACCTGCTGTTCAACGACGAGATGGGGCGCGCCGTGGGTCTCAGCTACTTCCACAACCGCGGCATGAGCGACGAGATTATCAAGACCTTCGGGTTGGGCTACTGCCTGGAGGAGCGCGACAACTTCACCAAGAAGGCCAAGGCCGAGGGCTACTCGGACAAGGTGTTGGAGAAGAGCGGCCTTACTATATATAAGGAGGGGGGCAAGTGCTACGACCGATTCAGGGGTCGCGTGATGTTCCCCATATACAGCATAAGCGGGCGCGTACTGGGCTTCTCGGGGCGCATCCTGTCGAAGGAGGCGCAGGCTGCGAAGTACGTGAACTCGCCCGACTCGGAGATTTACGACAAGAGCCACACGCTGTACGGCATCTACCAGGCCAAGAGCGCCATAAGCAAAGAAGGCAAGTGCTACCTGGTGGAGGGCAACGTGGACGTGGTGTCGATGCACCAGTCGGGCGTGTGCAACACGGTGGCCTCGTGCGGCACGTCGCTGACGGTGGAGCAGATACGCCTGATAAAGCGTTACACGCCCAACGTGACGGTGGTGTACGACGGCGACAAGGCCGGCATCAAGGCCACGATACGCGCCACCGACCTGCTGTTTGCCGAGGGGATGCACGTGTCGATGGTGCTGTTTCCCGACGACGACGACCCCGACAGCTACGCCCAGAAATACGGCTCGACGAAGCTGCAGGAATACCTGCGCGAGCACGAGGACAACTTCATCATATACAAGACCAAGACGCTGGTGGCCGACTACAAGCGCGACCCCATCAAGAAGGCCGAGGTGGTGAGGGAGATAGTGCAGACCATTGCCCTGGTGCCCGACCTGCTGGAGCGCACGGAATACGTGAGCCAGTGCGCGGCGCTGATGCAGATGCCCGAGCAGACGCTGAACAACGAGCTGGCCAAAATAATAAGCGCCAACAAGCGCAAGGCCTACGAGAAGCAGCACCCGCAGGAGTCCAAGCCCGCCGAGGGTCAGGAGCAGCCTCCAGTGCAAGGCACCGCCGAGGAGGTGGCCGACAAGGTAGCCCCCACCGAGGAGCAGCGTGCCGCGCAGCAGGCCGCGCAGACCGGCGACGAGGAGGAGGCCCGTCTCATCAAGCTGCTGCTGAACCACGGCCGCGACAAGGTTAAAGTCAAGACTCCCAAAGAGGACGGCAGCACCGAGGTGAACGAGTACTACGCGGCGGCGGTGATAATAGGCTTGCTGAAGGATGACGACATCACGCTGAAAAACCCCGTGTACAGCACTATATTCGACACCTGCAAGGAGCAGCTGCTGAAGGGCGAGGTGCTGGGTGGCGACTACTTCATACAGCACGACGACCCAGAGGTGCGCAACGCCGCCATATCGCTGATGATCGACACCTACAAGCTCAGCGACCTGTGGCAGGAGAAGAGCGTGCACATACCCAGCGAGGACGAACGGCTGCTGCCCGACGTCATGGAGACCGTCAATTCATATAAACTGCAGCAGGTGAATGCGAAGATTGACGAGATAGACAGCCAGCTGAAGAGCGAGAACAACGCCGACGACACCGACATATTGATAGCAAAGAAGATGCAATATCAGAAACTAAAACGCGACATCTGCACCCTGCTCAACCGCGTAATATGCTGAACGGCACAACCAATCACACATCATCATGGACACAAAGGAAGACGAGAGACTACAGCAAATAAAGAACCGGTACGACATAGTGGGCAACGACCCGCGCCTGATGCTGGCACTCAGCAAAGCGGTGCAGGTGGCGCCCACCAACCTCAGCATCCTCATCACCGGAGAGAGCGGCGTTGGAAAGGACGTCTTCTCGCGCATAATACACGACAACAGTCTGCAAAGCAACGCCAAGAAAGGCCACGGACTGGTGAGCGTGAACTGCGGCGCCATACCCGAAGGCACCATGGAGAGCGAGCTGTTCGGCCACGTGAAGGGAGCCTTCACCGGAGCTGAGAAAGACCGCAAAGGCTATTTCGAGGAGGCCGACAACGGCACGATATTCCTCGACGAGGTGGGCGAACTGCCCCTCTCGACCCAGGTGAAGCTGCTGCGCGTGCTGGAGAACGGCGAGATAATGCCCGTGGGCGCGTCGGTGGCCAAGAAGGTGAACGTGCGCGTGGTGGCCGCCACCAACATCGACATAGTGAAAGCCGTGAGGGAGGGCAAGTTCAGGGAAGACCTATACTACCGCCTGAACCAGATATCAATATATATACCGCCCCTGCGCGAGCGGCAGGAAGACATACCGCTGCTGTTCAGAAAGTTCTCGGCCGACATAGCCGAGCGCTACGGCATGCGCCCCATAGTGCTGACCGACGACGGCAAGGAATACATGAAACGATACCCGTGGTACGGCAACATACGCGAACTGAAGAACATAACCGAGCAGATTGCCGTGCTTGAGCAGGAGCGCACCATAAGCCGCGCCATACTGCTGAACTACCTGCAGTACGTGCCCGAAGAGAAGATGCCCGCCGTGGTGTCGCCTATGGACAACCCGCAGAACGGCGGCGGAAGCATATCCGACCGCGAGCTGCTGCTCAAGGCGCTGACCATGGGACAGATGATAAACGAGATGCGCGGCGAGATACAAGACCTGCGCAACATAATAGCCCAGCTTGCCCACGGCAACATAGAGCCGCTGCCGCAGCACGAGGCCGCCACGATAGGCAACCGGCATGTACCCGAACCTGCCCCCATGGAGCTGCATCAGCCTGAATACAAGGACTTGAGGATACGCCAGGGCAACCCCGACGAGTACGAAGAGTTCCAGGAGTCGGAGGTGATAGAAGAGGAGCCGCTGGCCCTGTACCAGCGCGAACGCGCCGCCATCATCAAATCGCTTGAGCGCAACAAAGGGCGTCGCAAGGCCACGGCTGCCGAACTCGGCATATCGGAACGCACGCTGTACCGCAAAATAAAAGAATACGGCATAGATGCTTAGCGTGGAGCTGCCTTGGTCGAAGAGCATCCTCAACCGCGCCATGGTGATGCAACACCTGGAAGGGAGGCTCACAGCACCTGCGGCCGACATGGCGACGGTGGCCGAGGACTGCCGCGTGATGTACCGCCTGCTGCGCCAGATGGAGTCGCACTCTGACGAAGCTTTCCACTGCGGCGACTGCGGCACCGCGGCACGCTTTGCGGCGGCACTGCTGGCCGCCATGCCGGGAAGCCACACGCTGGACGGCTCGCCCCGCATGCGCGAACGGCCCATGCTGGGACTGAAGAAGGCTCTGGAACAGATGGACGTGACCATTGTCAGCCGCGATGCTGACGGTCATCTGCCGTGGCGCATTGAAGGCAACGCCGACATGGGTGCGGACACGGTTATCGACATCGACTCGACAGAGAGCAGCCAGTATGCGAGCGCAATGCTCCTCGTTGCTCCATACCTGAGAGGTGGACTGCGCTGCCGCGTCACCACCACCGAGGCAACCATGGGCAGCAAGTCTTACATGGAGATGACCCTCGGCATGATGAGGCGGTGCGGCATAGAGACTATAGTGACTGACGACGGCACAATCGTCGTTCCGCAAAGGCGTTACGTCGACCCCGACGCCGTATTGGAACGCGACTGGAGCGCGGCGGCGTACTGCTACGAAGCCATAGCCATCGGCACGACTGGGAACCAGCTGCTTATGCGCGGGCTGGCCATGAACAGCCTGCAGGGCGACCGCGTGGCGGCGAAGCTGTTTGAACCGCTGGGAGTAAAGACCTTAGAGACACCCGACGGCATAGTGATAGCCAGTACTGGCTGCCGCGAGCGACTGTACACGCGCGATATGAGCCAATGCCCCGACTTGGTGCCGGCCATGGCCTGCAGCTGTGCGGCGACGGGCACGGAGGCGAATCTGCATGGAATAAGAAACCTGCGGCTGAAAGAGAGCGACCGAGTGAACGCCCTGACGGAGGGACTCGCCGCGCTGGGCGTCGAGGCATACGCCGACGACGACACGTTGCATATCCTCCCCCACCCTATGGCACAGGGAGAGCGACACAGCGACGCCAGCATTGACGGACGCGGAGACCACCGCATCATCATGGCGTTTGCCACGCTCGGGCTTGCGATGCCGTGGGTAAAGACAGAGCGCGACAACGCCACGGCGAAGTCGTTCCCGACGTTCTGGCAAACCCTCGACAGCCTATATAATATGTAATAAGGACTGCTTGCGGCGGCGCAGCAGACGGATTTTTGGGTATATTTCCTTAAAAAAACGTATATTTGCAATTGATAACAACAAACAACACACTAACAATTTTAGCTATATCTTTATGATATAGAGTTATTTCCCAACCAACAACACAAACATGGAAGAGCTTAACGAAACGAAAAGCGCCGCCCAAAACGAGGCTGCAGACACTAACGAGAACCTGACGGAAACCACCGTTGACACAACCACGACTCCTATTGCGGAGGAGACACACACCGAACCACAGCCCGAAGCGGCCGAGCCGCAGACGGAGGCCGCCGACAGCCCTGCCGCCGTCGAGGAACCTGCCGCCGCAGAGCCTGAGGCCGACAACGCCCCGGAGCAAGCGACCGAAGAGCCCGCAGCAGAGGCTGCACCCGCAGAGGCCACCGCAGAACCCGAAACAGTTAACGCCGAACCCGAAGCTGCCGCCGAAGCAACAACCGAACCGCAGCAGCCTGCACAGCCCGAACCATGGGTTGAGCCACAGGAGGACTACACGGGCCTGACCCGCGAAGAACTTATAGAGAAATTCAAAGAACTTCTTAATGAAGAAGTAACCAAGATAAAGAACCGCACCGCCCTTATCAAAGAGCACTACAGCGACGCCGAGAAGGCCTGTCGCAAAGCAGCTCTGGACGCCTTCATTGCCGAGGGCGGCAAGAAAGAAGAATACGAACAGCCCGAAGACCCTGTAAGCCAGGAGTTCTGGAAGCTGTACGAGCAGTACCGCGAGAAACGCCAGCGGCACATAGAGGCCGTAGAGGCGCAGAAGCAGCAGAACCTGAAGCAGAAACAAGAGATACTGAACGAACTCAAGGCACTGATTGACTCAGACGAGAGTCTGAAGAAGACCCACGACGACTTCAACGCCATACAGGAGAAATGGAAGAGCATAGGCGAAGTGCCGCGCTCGGAAATCAACAACCTGTGGCAGACCTACCACTTCCTGGTCGAACAGTTCTTCAACAAACTGAGACTCAACAAAGAGCTGAAGATGCTCGACATGAAACGCAACATGGAACAGAAGGTGGTGCTATGCGAGAAAGCCGAAGAACTTATCATGGAATCATCCATAAACACAGCCTACAAGAAGCTCCAGTCGCTGCGTGAGCAGTGGCGCGAGATTGGTCCAGTGCCCGTCGAGAAGAACGACGAGATATGGGCCCGCTTCTGCAGCGCCTGCGACCAGATAGAAGCCCGTCGCCGCGAATACTTCGACCAGCGCAAGGAAGAACTCGACAAGAACCTGCTGGCCAAGCAGGCCCTGTGCGAGAAGGCCGAAGAGCTTACCAGCGTGATGCCCACCAGCATTAAGGAATGGACGGAACGCTCGACCGAGCTGGACGAACTGCTGAAGCTGTGGAAATCGATAGGTCCCGTGCCCCGCGAGTCGAACGAGGAGATATGGCACCAGTTCAAGGCCAAGCTCGACAAGTTCTACACCCAGAAGAAGGAGCATTTTGACCACCTAAAAGATGAACAGACAGAGAACTACAACAAGAAAATAGACCTCTGTCTGAAGGCCGAAGCCATAGCCAAACGCGAAGACTGGAAGAAAGCCACCGAGGAGATGCTGCAACTGCAGGAAGAGTGGAAACACATAGGCGCCGTGCAGCGCAAGGTGTCGGAGAAGGTGTGGCAGCGCTTCCGCTCGGCATGCGACGAGTTCTTCAACCGCAAGAGCGAGTTCTTCAAGAACATACGAAGCGAGGAGAGCGAGAACCTGGCAAAGAAAGAGGCCATCATTGCAGAGCTCAAAGCCTACCAATTTGGCGAAGACAAGGAGGAGAACCTCCGTATAATCAAAGACTTCCAGCGTCAGTGGATGGAGATAGGCTATGTACCCATCAGCGAGAAGGAACGCTTGAGAAAAGAATTCAGAGCAGCCCTCGACTCACACTTCGAGCAGCTTAAGATATCGGCCAGGGAGGCCGAAGAGATGGCTTACCGCGAGCGCATCAAGAATGTGGTCGGCAACATGACCAAATTCACCAACGACGAGCGCAACGAGCTGCAAGACAAGATTGCCAAGCTGAAAGGCGAGCTCAACCTGTGGGAGAACAACCTGGGCTTCCTTGCCAACTCAAAGCAGGCCGACCTGCTGAAAGAGGAGTTCGAGCACAAGATGCAGTCGGCCCGCCAGCAACTGGCGCTGCTCGAGGCCAAGCTGCGCATCCTCAACGAAGCCGAGAAAAGTGCAAAAGAAGAAAAGAAGAACCAAACGGCAGCAGAGTGACCTTTGCACATAAAATAAGAAATACCGGCGTTGCCCTAATGTGTGGCATCGTTGCATTGCTGACAAGCTGCAACGATGCCACATCAAGTTCAAAAGGCAGGAAAGCGGACGACTTGCAAATCGTTCGCACTGAGCAGGTACTGTTCAACACCGATGCGAACGACCTGCAACGACAGCTGACCGTCCTGAAGCAAGAGCACCCCGGCATTCCGCTCAAGATATACCCCGACAACGGAGAATACATGCAGCTGGTTAGCGGCTTCGTGAGCGACCCCGTGGTAAGAGAGATCTACGACAGTGTGGAAAGCATGTACTCCGACGTGGGATGGCTGGAGCACGACCTGACGACGGCTCTGGCAAAGGTGCACGATGTGATGCCCGACATGCAATACAACGAGGTGTATTCGTGCATCATGGCCGAGTTCGACTACGACAACCGCGTCGTGGCCGACGGCAAAGCGCTGCGCATAGCCCTCGACATATACACCCTCAAGAAGTTCGAGAAGTTCGGCTATTTCGGTCTGCCCATGTTCATAGTGGACATGTGCGACCCAAAGTATATTGTATCCGACTGTATGCTATGCATTGCAAAACAGCACATTGCAATACCGTCGCAGCAGATGACCATGCTCGATTATATGATTTGCGAAGGCAAAGCGCTCTACCTGCTCGACCTGGTGCTGCCCAACACGCCCGATGCGACAAAGATAAGATACAACGACATGCAGATGTCGTGGGTGAAGAAAAACGAACAGGATATATGGGGCTATTTCGTCAACAACAAACTGCTGTACGAGACCGACTTCATGAAGTTCCACAACTTCGTCGACGAAGCACCCAAGACCAACGCCTTCAAGGACTCGGCGCCCAGAACCACACAATATATCGGGTGGCAGATAGTGCGCCGCTACATGAAGAAAAACCATATCACTGTAAAAGAACTATTTGAAGAGACCGACTCTCAAAAGATACTGCGCGACTCGGGCTATAAGCCTGACAAGAAATTCTAAAGCATTTACGCAATGGCCAGACACAAAAAACTCGACATACAGACCAACAACATATACTTATACCTGTCAATCAAACTGCTCACCGCCCTCGGTCTGCTCCTGATATGTCAGCTCTTCTTTTATATATTTAACACCCGCATATTCCACCCCGAAGGCTTCAGGAACTGGGTATACCTCATCCTTGGCAACCTGCACTTGGGATGCGCCACCGTGTGCACATTCCTTCTGCCGTACATAGTGCTCAACCTTATTCCCACCAACTTGAGATGGAACAAGATATACCATTGTATAGGCGAGGTGTTCTATATATTGGGAACCATCGCCATCCTCTTGCCCACACTGGTTGACACCGCCTATTTTCAATTCACCTACCGCCGCTTGAGCGGTGCCATATTCAGCTACCTCACCGTGGGCGGCAACATGGGTAGCCTTATCCCCATGTTCCTCTCCGACTATTGGTATGTAACCCTCGTAGGCATTGGCGTTTTTGCCATACTGACGGTGGCACAGTCCAGCATCCACCTGAAACCCCGCACATTATACACAAGCCACACGGCTAACGACATAATAGGCGCCATTGTAGGCCTAGCCGTCACGTTTATCCTCATGCGAGGAGGCTTCCAGAAGCATTGGCTTGAGCCGCAAGACTCTGCACGCTATGCCGTTATGAAAGAGACCGCCCTTGTCGAGAACTCGGCATACAACATACTGCGCACGCTTGGTCCAACGGAACCCGCGTATTACAACGGCAGCACCACAGTGGTATTCAATCCGTTGCAGACACCGTTGCGCAACAGCACGCCGACTGACACGACCGAGGTCCAATCGCAGCCAAAGAACATTGTAATCATTGTCCTCGAAGGCTTTTCGCAGGAATACATGGGCTGCTACAACAACGGCATACAGGAGAGTTTCACGCCATTCCTTGACTCCCTTGCCCGCCTAAGTACCTTATATCAAGGACGCAGCAACGGTAAGGAGTCCATAGAGGCCATACCCGCCATCTTCGCCTCCATCCCCTCGCTGACCGACAAGCCGTTCATAATGTCGAACTATTTCAATGACACCATCGACGCCCTGCCCGCCATCCTGGCACGCCACGGATACCATACCGCATTCTTCCATGGATGCTACAACGGCTCGATGAACTTCGACAAGTTCTGCGCAAAAGCCGGATTCCAAGAATATTACGGTAAAGACGAATACGGCAACGATGATGACTACGACGGTGCCTGGGGTATCTTCGACGAACCGTTCCTGCAGTTTACCGCCAACAAACTCAACACCTTTGGGCAGCCGTTCATGGCAGGTATATTCACCGTGTCGGCGCACCACCCCTACGCCATCCCCGAGCAACACAAGGGACAATTCAAGAAAGGCGAACACCCCATCCTGGAGTGCGTGATGTACAGTGACTACGCCCTGAGGCAATTCTTCAGAACGGCCTCGCAACAAGAGTGGTACAACAACACGCTGTTTATCATCACCGCCGACCATCCCGCCCAAGGCCTTCACCGCGAATACAACGACTACGACGGCTGGTACCACACGCCCATGATAGTGTTCGACCCAAGCAACACCACGCCGAAGTCATACTCCAGCATGGTTCAGCAGATAGACATAATGCCGAGCGTTATCGACTACCTCGGCATCAAAGAACCTTGCATCTGCTTTGGTAAAAGCATCTTAAGGCCCGACAACAAACCATTCCATATCGTATATGCCAACGGCTACCTGCAGCTGACACGCCCAGGCGAGACCGTCCTCATCAAAGGAGGTCGGATAGAGCGTCACGGCAAAGCACCACAGGGCGAGCCCGACGGCGTGGAGATGATAAACGCCATACTGAAAGAATACAACGACCGATTGGCTCAGAACCGATTGACTCCCCCACTCCACTGACAGACAATGAAGAAAAGACTGCTATTTATAGTAAACCCCATATCGGGCATAGGCAAACAGAAACGCATAGAGCGGTTGCTGCTGGACAATATTGACCACACCCAATACCGTTATGCTGTACGCTATACCGAGCATATACACCATGGCACTCAGATTGCCGCCGAAGCGGTTGAGAAAGGGTGCTACGATGCCGTGGTCGCCGTGGGTGGCGACGGCTCGGTCAACGACGTTGTCACCGGCCTGCACGGCAGCGACATGACAATGGGCATAATCCCGTGCGGCTCAGGCAACGGACTGGCTCGAAACCTCAAGATTCCTCTGATACCCGCACTGGCAATCAAGCAAATAAACCACTTCCACGTGGAGAAGATCGACACCGTCGACCTCAACGGCCACATCTTCGTCAGCATTGCCGGCGTGGGCTTCGACGCCCTGGTAGCTCGCGAGATGAAACGCGCCAAAATCAGGGGGTTGCAAGCCTATACCAAGATAATGCTCTCGGCCTACCCTTCGTATCAGGAGAAGACCTATCAGCTGATTGTCGACGGCAGGGAGCTGGAGCGGAGGGCTTGGTTCATCACCTTTGCCAACTCCAACCAATTTGGATACAACACCGCCATCGCCCCGCTGGCGAAGCTAGACGACGGACTGATCGACGTGTGCATCGTCGACAAGATACCGCTCATACACCTGCCGCTCACCGCCCCTCTCATATATGCCAACCACTTCGAACTCTCACAGCATGTAGAGATGTTCAAAGCCCGCGAGGTGACGCTAACCAACAACGACGACCTGTGGGTCAACCTCGACGGCGAAGGGGAAGAACTTGGACGCGAGCTGCACTTCAAGAACATACCCAAGAGCCTCAACATCATAACGAAACACCCCACAATAAGTCCCCTGAATATAAAAACCGACATCGAAGAAGCCATCAAAAGAATAACATGAAACGATTTCTCTCCACACTCATCATTGGCGTTGTAATAATCACAACAGCAACATCATGCAAAGGGTTTAGAGACTTTGTCTCGCGAGACCTGGAAGACGAGGACTACATAATCGGAGCCCTCTATGCCGACGAGTATGTGGAGGAACAGCCCGTCATAAAAGCACCCAAAGAGAACAACGGCAACAAGTTAGGCTTGGCTGTAGACAACAAAGACAATCCCAAGCTGTACAAAGCCATAGAGTCGTGGTACGGGACGCCTTACAAATATGGCGGCTGTTCCACATCGGGTGTTGACTGCTCATGTTTCGTCGGTTCGATATTCAAGGAAGTGTATGGCATTGAGTTGCATCGCTCGGCCAATGAGATGCAGAAAGATGTCACGCCCGTATCGCGCGGCAAGCTAAGAGAGGGCGACTTGGTGTTCTTCACCAACAGCAACGGCAAGGTGTCGCATGTTGGTATCTACCTGAAAGACGACATGTTCGTGCACTCGTCGACGTCAAAAGGGGTTATGATAAGCAAACTCAGCAACTCCTACTGGGCCACCCATTTCCACCAAGGCGGACGGCACAAAGCCGTAGAGACAAAACGCTGAGAGACACGCGCCTACTTGGCAGCATCGGGCAACACGAACACCTCTTCCCCACCCCTTCTCATGTAGTAATGCTCACGGCCATAGCGTTCTATGGCCTCGGGGTCGTGCTGCAACAGAACATGCTGTATGCTGTCAGTCTCGATATTCTTGCGCAGCTGAGCCTCCTGGCGGTGCAACTCGCGCACCTGCTTGCGAAGACGACGCGATGTGAAATAACTGTTGTCCGACGCTGTAAGCCATATAATCAGGAATATAGCAAAGGTAATGACATACCTGTTCTTCAACAACACCCATAGGCGTTGCCAAAATGTTGCAGGAGCAGCTTTCTCATTATCGGGGACTTCGGGATTGGACGGTTCACTGACAGGCTCACCACCTCTCTTGAGGTCTGCACTGCCGCTTGTATCGGTATTGGTATTCTTGTATTGCATGGCTTTATCTGACAACTAATTTCTGACCAACCTGCAGGTTGTCCGACTTTAGGTTATTGATTTTCTTGAGCTCTGCCACCGTCAACCCATTCGCACGGGCTATCGAGTACAGGTTGTCGCCCTTCTTGACGGTATAGACCTTATTCTTGTTGGCTGCCGACTGCTGCTGCGTGGTCTGCCCGCGTTCAGGCTCACCCTGCACCACCGACTGCACCACGGCTTCGCGGTCGGCCGAGATGGTGACGATACTGTCTGCCTCGGGCGTTGTAACGGGATTGTCGGTCTGTTCCGTGGCAGGTTTCTGAGGCTTCGGCGCAACATAATTAGGGTTGCGCTTGTATATAACCAACTTCTCCCCTACCTGCAACGTGTTGCTTTTCTTGCGGTTCCACTTCTTTATGTCAGCCTGCGACACTCCGTACCTCGAAGCCACCTTCGACATCGTCTCGCCTTTCTTGACCTTGTGGACCACACGTATCGTTTCGCGCTGAACGACATTGTACTGCGTCCGCTTGCTGATAGAGTCTTTCGATACCGCGTAGATAGAATCCTCCATGCGTATAAACGTCTGCAACTTGTTCAACGGAAGACAGATGGCATAACGTCCGGCACTCGACGGCACCATATCGGTGCGGAACTGCGGGTTCAACGCCCTAAGCTCGGCGACCTCGATGCCAGTGAACCTCTGCACCACCGAGAAGAGCATGTCATGTTGCACCGTCACCGTGTCGGTGTGTATCGGGACCTCTATCTTGTTGGGTTTTATACCATGTTCGTGGTAATAGTTCATGATGTAGGTCGCAGCTATAAACGCCGGTATATAGCCGCGGGTCTCGCGCGGCAGGTAGTCGTAGAGCTGCCAGAAATCGCGTTTGCCTCCCGAACGGGCTATAGCCTTGTTGATATTCCCTGGACCGCAGTTGTAGGCCGCTATGGCGAGCGTCCAGTCGCCAAAGATGCCATGCAAGTCGCGCAAGTACTTCGCCGCTGCCACCGTCGACCTGTACGGGTCGCGGCGCTCGTCAACCAACGAGTTCAGTTCCAGGTCATAACTCTTACCCGTGCTGTACATGAACTGCCACAGGCCTGCCGCTCCCATGCGCGACGTGGCTTGAGGGTTCATGGCCGACTCAACTATGGTGAGATACTTCAACTCGTCGGGTACCCCGTAGCGATTCAGAACCTCCTCGAACATGGGGAAATAGTACTCCGACAGGGCCAGAGTCACATCAATACGCACATTCATCTTATTGGCATACATACGGATATACGAGCGCACGTCGCCATTATAGGTCATGGGCACTATCGTGGGCAACGCCCGCAGCCGGGCCATAAGAACCGAGTCGGGTATATTGTCGAACGCAAGTGCCGAAGAGGAGGCTTCGCGAAGGTAATGATGGCCCAACGACTTGACTGTCTTCTTTATGTAGAAACTGTTCAACAAGCTGTCGTAGTTGGCGTTGTCGACCGCCGAGAACTGTGGGTCAACGTCATACACCCTCTGCGCCTTTGAGCCCGCAGGGGCAAAAATCAGCACCGCACACAACGCCACAAGAAGATGATAGAATTTATTGTTCACGAATTTGTCCAAATAATAAAAGTGCCGAAATACAAGAAATTATCTTTTGCAAAGGTACAAAATAAATTTAAAATGTCGGAAAAGCGAACGATAGCACGGACAACAGCCTATTTTTTATTACAGTGCAACACCATGATTGTCAAGAATATTAAACAAGTTTTCAACAACGTATTGTATATTATTTTTGCCTTCCCGAACAAAATAGTGCTGCCAATTGAATAATTTTTACTATTTTTGCAACAGAAAATCAATGTGCAAATACTGAGTAATAATAATAGAAATCATATCATAAATGAACACTAAAAAGTACACGCTCGTAATCAACCCGGGCGCCACATCGACAAAAGCGTCCGTCTATGAAGGAGAGGATGAGGTTTTCACCGAAAACATCAAACATCCCATCGAGGAAATCCAACAGTACAAAGAAGTTGCCGACCAATTCGACTACCGCAAGGCCGCAATCCTCGACATGCTGAAGAAGCACCATGTCGACACCAAGGACATTGCAATTGTCATGGGTCGCGGCGGCCTCACCCGCCCGTGTGAGTCTGGCACTTACGAAGTCAACGAACTCATGAAGCAGGAGTGCCACGAAGGCATCCAGGGCAAACATGCCTGCAACCTCGGCGCACTGATATCCGACAGTATCGCCAAGGAGATTGGCCTCGAGAAGGCCTACATCGCCGACCCCGGCATCGTTGACGAGCGTCCCGACTACGCAAAGATTACCGGTCACCCCGTCTTCGACCTTGACCCCAAGCGTGAAGGCGTTATCTGGCATTGTCTCAATCAGAAGATGACTGCTAAGCTGTATGCCCGCGAGCTCGGCAAACAGTATGAGGATCTGAACCTTATCATCGCCCACCTTGGAGGCGGTGTCAGCGTGGGAATCCACAACCACGGACGTGTCGTCGAGGTGAACCGCGCCCTCTGCGGACTCGGAGCCTTCTCACCCACCCGCTCGGGCAGCATCAACGCCAGCAAACTCGTAGAGGTCTGCTTCAGTGGCAAGTACACCATGGCCGACGTGAAGAAGATGATCACCGCCGAAGGCGGCTTCGTGGCCTATCTGGGCACTAACGACGCCTACGAGGTGGAGAAGAAAGCCCTGGCCGGTGACGAGAAATGCAAGTTGCTCGTCGACGCTTTCTGCTATCAGGTCTCGCTGGAAATAAGCAGGTTGGCAGCTGTCGTCAAGGGCAAAGTCGATGCCATACTCCTCACCGGCGGCATCGCCTATAGCAAGCCTTGGATGCAGCAGATAACCGAACACGTCGACTGGATAGCCCCCGTCAAAGTCTACAAAGGCGAAAACGAGATGCTTGCACTTGCCATCTGCGGCAAGGAACTGCTCGACGGCAAACCCGCAAAGATATACAAATAAGCTACATACGGAAACAGCATAGCTGGAGCCACAAGAATGTGGCCGTGGACTTTTGCCCGCGGCCACATTCGGTAAAAAAAGCCCCCACTGTTCTTCCCAATCAACAACAATTCTTTAACTTATGAAAAGAATCATTATCATTGCCTTGTGCCTGTCTCTCGGCGCGACGGGTATTGCGCAGAACATAACATGCAAGAAAGGCAAATGCACAGTAGACGAGCAATATCTGAAAGAGTTGCAGGCCAAGGCGGCTAAAGCCGACCAGCTTGAGAAAGACCTTGCCGAGACACAGAAAGCCCTCGACGCCAAAATCAAGGCCGAGCAGCAGTCGTCTGTGCTAAAAACATTCATAGACTCAGCATCCTACGCCATCGGCAAAGACCTGTACAACAACTGGACCATGCAGGAACTGCCCATGGACGTAACCGTGGTGGCGCGCTCAATGGAAGACTGTGTCAAAGGTCGCAACAACTTCACACAAAAGACTATGCAGCCGTTGCTGAACCGCTTCCAGCAGGAATTCGAGCGCCGTCAGCAGGAGAAAGAGCGCAAGCAGCGCGAAATGATGCCCAAGACTATCGAAGAGGGCAACAAGTTCCTCGAAGCCAATAAGAACAACAAATCCATCTACACCACAGCGTCCGGTCTTCAGTACAAAATCATCAAGAAAGGCAACGGCAAGAAACCCACCGCCAACGACGTGGTGCGCATCCACTACACCGGCACCCTCATCGACGGCACCAAGTTCGACAGCTCCTACGACCGTGGAGAGCCTCTTGAACTGCCTCTCAACCAGGTGATACCGGGTTGGACCGAAGGTGTTCAGCTCATGGATGTAGGTTCACACTACATGCTCTATATCCCTTACAATCTGGGATATGGCGAGCAGCCCGCCGGCATCATACCTCCGGGATCGGCACTCATCTTCGATGTTGAGCTTCTCGACATAGTCACACCCAAGAAATAACTGCTGACTACCAGTACAAAGGAAGTCCCGCCTGGGGCTTCCTTTTGTTTTTTCATGTACAACAGCATAGGCAACATATTACAGCTCACCACCTTCGGCGAGTCGCACGGCAAAGCCGTGGGCGGCATCCTCGACGGCTGTCCGTCGGGCATACGCCTCGACAGCGACCTGCTGCAGCGCGATTTGGAGCGCCGGCAGGTCGGCGACAAGCCTTGGGGTATTGACTTCGAGGAATTTGCCACTCCCCGCAGGGAGCCCGACAACGTGGACTTCCTGTCGGGCCTCATCGACGGCACCACACTCGGAACGCCAATAGCTTTCAGCATAGGCAACAGCGACATACGACCTGCTGACTACCAACAGCTCAGCCACCTCTACCGTCCGCTGCATGCCGACAGGACCTGGGAGCAGCGTTTCGGCACGCGAGACCCGCGTGGCGGTGGACGTGCCTCGGCACGCGAGACTGTTACACGGGTGGTTGGCGGCGTATTTGCCAAGACCTTGCTCAACAATCATGGAATCAGTATCGAAGGTAGGATACAATCCATCGGCGGCCACCCTCTCACAAGCAAGGAGGCCGCAATGGAAGCCAAAGCATATCTCTCTGACTTAAAACAGAATGGCGACACTACAGGCGGCGTCATAACCTGCACCATGCACGGACTGCCCGCCGGCATTGGCAACCCCGTATTCGACAGGCTGCAGAGCCGGTTGGCGGCAGCCATAATGAGCATCCCGTCAGTGAGAGGCTTCGAATTCGGCAGCGGCTTCCGCTCTGCGCAATCAACAGGCAGCCAGTACATAAACATCGCCAAGGAGTCCCCCGACGGTATACTCGGCGGCATAAGCGACGGCAACGACATCACGATAGCCGTTGCCATGCACCCTGTATGCACGCTGGCACAAGGCATTACATGCAGTGACGCACAAGGCGGCGAACATTACCTGAAGCCCAACGGCCGCCACGATGTATGCCATATACCCCGCAGCGTGGTCATCGTCGAAGCCATGACGGCTTTGGTGATTGCCGACTTAATACTTGAACGACACACGAACACACAGTCATGAAACAGATTATCATAACATTGGCAGCGACTGCGCTGCTCCTTGCAGCCTGCAACCGACAGGACACATTCTCAATAGAAGGCACCCTGCAGAACGGTGCCGGGAAAACCATCTACATTGAGGAGCTGACACCGAAAGACGGAGCCTTATTCATTGATTCCATACAACTTGACAACAACGGGCATTTCCTGTTCAAGTACAAGATGCCGTACAAAACCTTCTACAACCTACACGTCAACGAATACGACTACGTGGTCTTGCTGCCCGACTCAAGGGAGAAAATCAAAATAACTGGCGACTACAACCACCTCGACGACAGCTACGAAGTGTCGGGCTCGCCCGAGAGCATACTTCTCTGGCAGCTACAGGACTACAGCAACCTCGGAATAGCGGCACTTAAAGAGCTGGCAATGACCGACAAAGAAAACAAAGCCAACCTCAGCGAGGCCGATTACCTGGCTGCGAAGGAAAAGACCGACTCCATCTTCATCGAGAACTTCCACATGCAGCGCGAGTATGTATGCAACTTCATCACCAACAACCAAGGCTCTCTCGCCACACTGATAGCCCTCTACAAACCCTTCAACGTCAGTCAGCCGCTCCTGGCACCCGAAGTCGCATTCGACTATTACGAAACTGTGCTCGAAGGACTTGAGGAGACCCTTCCCGACAACCCGCACACCATACACTTCAGGAACACCGTGGAGGTTCTGCGGCACACCTTCGGGCAGCCCAAGGAGGCCGCAACCTTCGACTTCGTCGACCTAAAATAACCGCTCCAATGCGCGACTGCACCTATATATTGTCCGACGTCCACCTCGACGACTCGCCCGCGAGCCTCGCCCGCGAGCGCGAACTCGTGGCATGGTTCGCCTCTATAGAGGATAACGCATGCCGTATCATACTGTTAGGCGACATCTTCGACTTCTGGTTCACCTACCGCCGCGTGGTTCCGCGCGGGCACAGCCGCCTGCTTGGCAAACTCGCACTGATGGCCGACTCGGGCATAGAGATTCACTATTTCATTGGGAATCACGACATGTGGGTGTTCGACTATTTCGAGAAAGAGATAGGCATGGTGATGCACAGCGACCCGTGCAACATGGAAATCAACGGCTTGAAGATATTCATAGGTCACGGCGACGGCCTCGGATGCCGCAAAGGGCCCTACCCCATACTAAAGAGGATATTCCGCAACAGGCTGAACCAACGGCTCTTCACCCTGCTCCCCTCGCGCTTCAGTTTCTGGATTGCCGTGAAATGGAGCCAGCTGAGCCGCAAGTCGCACGGCGATAAATACAAGGTGTACCTTGGCGATGACAACGAAGACCTGATACGCTACTGCAACGAACTCGACACGCAACGGCACTACGACTACATAATCTTTGGTCACAGACATTTAGCCATGACCAAAACTCTTGCCAGCGGATGCCGCTACATTAACGTCGGCGACTGGATGGAGCACCGCGACTACGCCGTGATACAAGGCACCGAGGCAACGCTCGTCACTTCCTGAGCCAGTGCCTTGGATTCTGACTCTGAGTGCCTTTCCACAGCTGGAAACTGAATTCGGCAACGCCGTCACTGTTAACGGCCACCGTTCCAAGGTTCTGTTTGGTAACCACCTTTGCACCCTGCTTCACCGACACCGTGCCCATGTTGGCGTACACCGTCATGTACTCGCCGTGACGCACAATCACGCCCTTGGTGCCGTTGGGGCAGGTGAACACCCTCGTCACCGTGCCGTTGAATATGCAGAACACCGCACTGCCCTGACTGCAAACCAGTTCGATGCCGTTGTTCATGTTCTGTCCGCCCGACGAATGGACGTAGCGGCCATACTCGCGGGCAACGCTCTTGTAATACACCGGCCACGAGAAGCGGCCTTTGTTGGTGGCGAAATCGTTCGACAACGCCACTTCAGCCTCTGACAGTTTCGGCGTCGTCACCCCCGACGACGAAGAGCCCTTCGAGCCCGTAGTGCTGCCGCCCTTGGCGGTTGTTGCCGACGCCTTCTTCACCTCCTCGTTAATCATCCGCTGTATCTGCTCCTGCAGCTGCCGCTTCTGCTTTTCCTTCTTTGACAGCTGTGCCGTGAGGTTCTTCTCCTGAGCCTTGGCGTTGCTCATAGCCTTGCTCTTCTGCTGCTGTTCCTTGCTGAGCTCCGCGCGGTTCTGCTCCTCCTGGCGCAGCAGGGTGTACTTCTCACGCTTCTGCTTCTCGAGCAGCAGCGACATATCCTGTAACTCATTCTCCCTTTGCTTGATACGCCTTGCCTGCAGCTTGCGGTAGCTGCTGTAGGCCTTGAAGTACTTTATGCGCAGGAAACTGCGGTTATACGACTTGGTATCAAACAGTAAGGCCATCTTGTCAACATTGTCGCGCTCACGGTACAGCACCCTTATCACCTTGGCGTACTCAGCCTTCATGCTGTCGATGCGCAACGTCATTACATGTATGCTGTCCTGCGTCTGCGACAGGCGGCCGTCAAGCAGGGTTATCTGCGAGTTAATATTGGTAATCAGCTTGGTACGCTCTTTTATCTTTTTGTTGAGCGTGTTAAGCTGTGCCGCGGTCATCTTGGTGTTCTTCTTGGCCTTGGCCAAATCTTTGTTCAGCTTTTTTATCTCAGCCTCGATTTTAGCCTTTTCCTTCTCTAAATCAGATTTCGACTGAGCCTGCACCTGAACGTTGACAGACAAAAGCACACAAAGCAGAGCCGGCAACAACACGCCGCGCCCCGACTTCATTGTCTTATATAAACAAGATAACCAAGACATTGCACAAACCGTTATATAATGAAAGCAACTACAAAAATACATAATACTTATAATAAAGCAGCCCGCCATCGCAAGTATTTATCCAATCCATATTGTTGATAACCCGTCCACAAACCCCGCGGACACACCCTAACAAAACCATCAACTCCGTCTTCACCCACCTCCCCCCACCCCTTTCCCAGTCACAACTTCCACCCTTGCCCGCCGCCTTTATCTTCATTGCCAGACACCTTTTCCACTTTTGCCTACCGTCTTTTCCAACCTTGCCTGCCGTCTTTCCCACCCCAAAAACGACGGTCCACGGGCACGAAATCAACCCAAATAAGTAGTACATATAGACATCATAAAGAGTACATAAGGAGTTGGTCCGACCAACTCCTTATCAACTATATACTTACGATTTACGTTCTATATACCAAAATCGGGATTTTTGCGATAAAACTGCGAGTTTTGATTTAGGCACATAGTTATTTCATTATTAATATATTGCAATAATTATCAAGGCAAAGAACGGGCAAAAGTGGTACAACAGCTAAATGAGGATAAAAAGACAATGTGAGGGGGATTAGATGGAGTGAAAAACAGGTTGGGGTGGATGGCTTATGAGATGGCGGGCAGGTGTTGTCGGTGGTGCACGGGATGACACTCTGATTTTATCGTGCCGGGAGGTTGCATGCAACCTGTTTGGCACAACGACACGGCAATGAGCGGTGACAAAACACATGGCAGTTCACTGGCAGGCACAAAAATTAGGCTTGGTGTAACAACTTTTACTATCAACAACTTACACCGCAAACTACAACAATTTTCGACGTGATAATAAAATAATTATAAATAAAAAGGCCGTCATTTCGGAGTTTTTTTGTACTTTTGCAAAACTTATGCCGTCTTTTTTCTCCACAATAAAACGTGCTATTGTTTGCGGACTTATGCTCGCGGTGCTACCCACCGCCGGCGGCGCCGCCAACACGCACAATTCGCGCGACACCCTCGGACTGGGCTACCGCGTACACTTCGTGGAGAACCGTGGACAGTGGGACGACAACATACTGTTTCAAGCGCAGATACATGCCGGCGCACTCTTCCTTGAGCGCAGTTGCATAACCGTAACCCTGCAACACCCCGACAACGACAACCTCAAGCACTTCCCTGCCGAGCACAAGAACGACGGCAGGTATCGCAGTCATGCCTACCGCATTCATTTCGAGAATGCTGCACCCACATCCGTAGTGGGAAGCATGAAGGAGGCGTCTTACAACAACTACTTCATCGGCAACGACCGCAGTCGGTGGGCCTCGAAAGTACCTCAGTTCCTCGAGGTAGACTATCACTCTCTGTATCAAGGCATAGACTTAAAAGTATACTCAACCGAGAATGCCCTTAAATACGACTTCGTCGTTGCCCCAAACGCCGACGCATCGGTGATAAGCATGCGCTACGAGGGCATAGACAACGCGCGGCTGCATAACGGCAACATCGTGATAAAGACCTCGGTGGCCGACATTGTGGAGCTGAAGCCCTATGCCTACCAAATCGTTAACAACGAAGAGGTTGAGGTGGATGCCGAGTACATCCTCAAGGATGGGCGCGTGAAGTTCCGCCTTGGCAGCTACGACCACAGCCTGCCCCTCGTCATCGACCCATACCTGTACTTCTCGACTTACACCGGCAGCACCGCCGACAACTGGGGCACAACATCTTGCAGCGACCACTACAAGAACACCTATTCGAGCGGCGTGGTGTTCAACAACGGCTACCCCACCTCGCTGGGTGCCTTCGACACCATCTTCCACGGTCTGCGCAGCGACCATCGCGATGGCGTGTGCGACATAGGCATCTTTAAGTTCGACACCAGTGGCACGCAGCGTCTGTTTGCCACCTACCTTGGCGGCATGTACGCCGACATGCCTCATAGCATGTACGTTAACGAGTTTAACGAGCTCATCATGTTCGGCACCACGGGCTCGCCCGACTTCCCTGTGTCGCCCACTGCCTACGACACCACCTTCAACGGCGGCCGCAACATCTATTACGAATCGCAGAACATCAGCTTTCCGCTTGGCGTTGACATATTTGTGTGCCGCCTCAGCGAGGACGGCGCCAGCCTCGACGCCTCCACCTTCATAGGCGGCACCGGCAACGACGGCATCAACTACAAGAGCTACTACAACCGCAGCAACGACATCGTCATGCTTGGCAACGACTCCATCTACTACAACTACGGCGACGGTGCCCGCGGAGAGCTTATCACCGACGACCTCAACAACATATATGTCGGCTCCACCACCTTCTCGAGCGACTTCCCCATCACCCCCGGCAGCTGCGGACCCAACTACGGCGGCGGACAGGATGGCATTGTGTTCAAGCTCGACTACAACCTCTCAAACCTGTTATGGAGCTGCTATTTAGGCGGTTCGGGCGACGATGCCGTCAACTCTATCGACACCGACACGGCCTACAACGTGGTGGCATCCGGCGGCACCACCTCGACCGACTTCCCCGTGACCGCCAGCGCCTACAGCCGCATGTACAACGGCGGCTCGGCCGATGCCTTCGTGAGCAAGATATCGTACCACGGCAACCAACTGATGGCATCAACATACTTCGGCTCACCGTCTTACGACCAATCATATTTCGTGCGCGTGGGCAAGAAGAACGACATATTCATCTTTGGGCAGACCAAGGCGTCGGGCAGCATACTGGTGTACAACGCCAACTACAACGTGCCCAACAGCGGACAGGTGATGGCGCGGTTCCGTCCCAACCTCGACACGCTGGTGTGGTCGACGGTGTTCGGCACCGGCAGCGGCGTGCCCAACATATCGCCCACAGCCTTCGCCGTCGACATCTGCAACCGAGTGTATGCCGCCGGATGGGGACTGCAATGGGGCGGATATTACCTTGGAGGCCAGCGCGTTCAGTGGAACAGCGCGGGCACGCACAACATGACCGTAACCCGCGACGCCTACCAAGACACCACCGACGGCATGGACTTCTACATACTCAGCATGACCGAGGACGCCTCGCGCCTGGAGTACGCCACATTCTTCGGCGAACGTCATGGCCGACTCAGCGGCGGCGGACACGACCACGTGGACGGTGGAACCAGCCGCTTTGACAAGCTGGCCACTCTGTATCAGGCAGTTTGCGCCAGCTGCGGCGGGTACGACGAGTTCCCCGTCACCAACGGGGCGTGGTCGCTGGTCAACAACAGCAGCAACTGCAACAACGCCGTGTTCCGCTTCAACGTGAGCGGCGAGTTCCCCGTGGCCGACTTCGTCACGCCCGCCATGGGCTGCGCCCCCGACACCGTGGCCTTCCACAACACCGGCCGCGGCACCAGCTACCTGTGGAAGTTCGGCGACGGCGCCACCTCGACCGAGCAGCAGCCTACCCACATATACACACAGCCTGGCACCTACACCGTGACCCTCATCGCCTTCCTGCCGGGCGGATGCCGCAGTGCAGACACATTGAGCAAGACTTTCAAGGTGTTAGGCAGCGGACGCTATCAACTCGACACAGTAGGCACCTGTCCCGGCACTCCCACCCAGATAGGCACCTCGCCGCTGCTTGGCGGCAGCTACCACTGGTTCGTGGGGCAGGTGAGCGACAGCACCATAGCCAACCCCTACGCCAACCAGGCGGGCACCTACCAGATGGCCATCACCAACGGCAACTGCCACGACACGGTAACCCAGGTGGTGGTGTGGGAGAAGGTGCCGTGCACCATCATAGGCGACACCACAACATGCTCGTCGCCAGTGATATTCATAGCCAGCTGTCCCGACAACGACACACGCTATTATTGGTCGAACCACCGCGACATCAGCGACACCCTGAACCGCGACAACACCAACCCGCAGGCGGTGCTATACCCGCGACAGCCTCAGTACTACTACGTTAAGGTTATAGACAGCCGCGGCTGCTCGGGGCTCGACAGCGTTCACATATCGTTCTACAACATCATTGACACCATAGTGGGCGTAAATCCCGTGTGCACAGGCTTCTGCAACGGACAGATAGTGGCCCTGCCAAGCCGCAACGCCCGCCGCCCGATACAGTACACCTTCAACAACACCACGCAGGACGACTCGCTGATGGGCAACCTCTGCGCCGGCAACCACCACGTATACATACAGGATGCCGCAGGCTGCGTGGCGCAGCGCGACATATTCCTTGCCGACCCCGTGGCCACCACCGTCAGCGCCCGCGTTGAGCACGTCAACTGCCACGAATGGTGCACAGGCAGCATATTCCTCACGGTGAACGGCGACGGCACCTGCACCTGCCGCTGGCTCGACGACGGCAGCACGGGCACCGTGCGCCAGAACCTGTGCCCCGGCGCTTACATAGTGGAAATCACCAACTCGCGCGGCTGCGTGACATACGACACCATCGACGTGTTCGACAACGCCAACCTCTCGGTCGAGGCTACGTTTGTGGCCAACAGCTGCCCCCACCTATGCAACGGACAGGCCACAGCCATAGCCGGCGGCGGCACCCAGCCCTACTCCTACCAATGGAACGGCAACGCCTCAGGCCCAACGGCCTACGACCTGTGCGACGGCACCGCCGTCGTGGTACTCACCGACAGCACCGGCTGCTCGGTGACCGACTCGGTGCACATCGGCACACAGCACTCGTTCGACAACATCGACGCCTGGAGCGACGACAGTACCATCTTCAGTGGCGAGAGCACGCGCCTGCATGTAACCCCAATACCCCGTGGCACATATAGTTGGAGCCCCAACGGCACCGTCGACGACGCCCACGGCACCGACCCACTCGCCACGCCCGAGCACTCTACCGTATACACCGTAACCATCACCGACTCAATAGGCTGCCAAATCACCGACACGGTATGCATACACTGCATCACCGTCGACTGCGGACGCGACAACATCGTAATACCCAACATCTTCACCCCCAACAACGACGGCAAGAACGACCAGCTGTGCATTACCGGCGAATGGGTGAAAGAGTTCTACATAGCCATCTTCACCCGCTGGGGCGAACTGGTGTACGAGTCGGACGACATAAACAAATGCTGGGACGGCAAATACAAGGGCCAGCCCTGCATGTCGGGGGTCTACACCTACACCTGCCATATAGTGTGCGAAGCCAATAAGGAGAGCCACTTCAAAGGCGACATAACCCTCATAAGATAAAGCCCATGGCAGCCAACAGCGCAAAGAAAGACCAGTTTGTGGTGGCCTACATAGCCGACTTCGACCATGCCAATGTCGTCCTGTCGCATGCTGTGCAGCTGTCGTCGATGCTGCACAAAGGGCTTATACTTCTGTACATTGAAGATGCCAAATACCCCGGTCCTTCCACCGCCGAGGCCGAGACCAGGCTCCAGGCCATAAAGCCGCCTGATGCCGTGTACTGCGCCATGAAGGGCGACACCCGCGAGATTATAGGCGTGCTGCCCACCCTGCTCAACGCCGTGGTGGCCGTGGCCAGTGTCGACGCCGCCGCCCCTCGCCGCAGCCCGCTCAACCCCAAAACCGTGCTGCGCAACTTTGCAGAGTGCAAAATAGCCTTTCTGACGGCTCAAAAGCCTACAGACGGACAAGTATACGCCAAGCGGGTCGGAATCACCGTAGACTTCAAAAAAGAGAGCAAAGAGAAGCTGCTATGGGGCAGCTATTTCGTCCGCTTCAACCAGAGCTCGCTCTACGCCCTCTATGTCGACTACAAGGACGAGGGGCATAAACAGAAGTGGTACAGCAACATGAAATTCCTCCTGAAGTTCATGAACAGCCTATCGCTACAGTTCCAGCCCTGCGTCATAGGCAGCAACGCCAACAACCTCGACCTACAGGCCGTCGACTACGCCCACGCCAACGGCATCGACCTGTTGTGCTGCGTCACCACCAAGGATAAAGACCTGCTCGACCAGCTGATAGGGCCGCAGGAGGAGCGCACCATCGCCAACCGCTGGCAGATACCCATCCTCTTCCTCAACCCCCGCGAGGACCTATACGTGCTCTGCGATTGACACTAACAAAAAGAGGAGCCCGATTGAGCTCCTCTATTTTTTCATGTTTCTATTTGTTTTCTATTTGAGCACTTCCACGCTGCCGGTACGCTGGATGTTGCCGAGGTAACCCTTGCCAGCGAAGCGGAAGAAGTAGGTGCCTGCGGGCATATTGTCCTTGCCGGGATCCCAGAAGTCCTCCTCGCTCGCTATGTTCTCTTTGTAGTACACGCGTTTGCCCCAGCGGTCGTAGATGGCCAGCGAGTTGTAGGGGTAGCCTATACCCTCAACGAGGTTGCGGATGATGAACCTGTCGTTGATGCCGTCACCGTTGGGCGTGATGACGTTGGGGAACTGCAGGAAGTCGTTGATGAGCAGTATGGTGTTCTCAACCGTGTCGGAGCACACTATCCTGTTGCCGCTCGGCGCATACTGCTCGGTCTTGGCTATAAGGCGGGTTGTATAGCTACCTGAGAAGTCCTCGCCGTTGACCGAGTACCACTCAAACTCGGGGTTCACGTCGGTAAGCGTGTGGTACGACAGGCGGTTGTTCTTGTCGTACTGTATCTCCCAGTAGTAGATGTTGTCGTC
>JAGCUZ010000035.1 GCA_017962615.1 Bacteroidales bacterium
CTTCGGTATGGAAGTCTACGCTTACGATGCCTTCATGACCGCCGAGCAGATCAACGCCAGCGGCATGGCCACGGCAGTAGCCAACCAGGACGCCCTCTTCGAGACCTGCGACGTCGTGTCGCTCCACATCCCCGCCACCGCCGAGACCAAGCAGAGCATCAACTACAACCTCGTTGGCAAGATGCACAAAGGCGGCATCCTCGTCAACAGCGCCCGCAAGGAAGTCATCGACGAGGCTGGTCTGCTCAAGCTCATGGCCGAGCGCACCGACCTTAA
This sequence comes from Bacteroidales bacterium, assembly GCA_017962615.1. GTDB lineage: Bacteria > Bacteroidota > Bacteroidia > Bacteroidales > P3 > Colimorpha. The sequence goes on from JAGCUZ010000035.1 coordinate 277, forward strand.
GTACATCACCGACATCATGCCCGACGCCGATGCCGAGTTCAAGGCATTCGAAGGCCGCTACTTCGCCACACCCAAAAAGATGGGTGCCCAGACCGAGGAGGCCAACATCAACGCCGGCATCGCTGCCGCCAACCAGATTGTCGACTTCTTCAAGACCGGCAACAAGAAGTTCCAGGTCAACAAGTAATCCGACGATACTTTAACTCAACAAGCAGGGGACATCATTATTGCCGGTGTCCCCTGTTTCTTTTAGAGGTATATAGATGGTATTGCTGGTGTTCAACCCCGAGCACGACCTGTGCCTGGCCAACGGCGGCCCCGACTTCGTGCCGCCGCAGTCGGCCCTGCGGCTGGCCGAGAGCCTCTGCCCATGCATGTTGAAGCTCTATCCCGCTCACGGCAACGTGGTCTGTGCGGCGCACAAGGTGGCCGAGGTCGTGGCCGAGACAGGGCTGCCCGACTCGTTGCAGGTGTGGGGCTGGAACGCCATGCTCAAGCGCCAGCTGGCCAAGCAGGGCATACCCGAACGCCTGATGCCTTCCGACGAGGCGATAGCGGCAATAAGGCGTCTGCAGCACCGTAGCACTCTGCTGCCGCTTCAGCCGCAGACCGTCGCCGCCTGTACGCTGGGCGATGTGCAACACATGCTTGCCGAGTATACCGATATAGTGCTGAAAGCGCCCTGGTCGGGGGCGGGCAGGGGACTGCGCTGGGCGAGCCGTAGCCTCTCATCGCACGACGAGCTATGGATAAAGAAGACCATAGCCCACCAGTCGTGTGTCATCGCCGAGCCGCGCCGCAGCATAGCCGTCGAGTTCGCGCTGGAATACATGGTGGCCCACGGCAGCCCGCAGTTCATCGGCTACTCCCTCTTCCAGGCCAGCAACGGCGTCTACACCAACAATATCCTTTTGCCCGACAGCGAGATAGCCGCCCGCCTCGGCTCCAGCGCCGCCTGGGCGCGTTCCGTCGTCGAACCCTGGCTCCTGGCCACCGTGGCACCGCACTACAGCGGCCCCATCGGCGTCGACTGCTACATCGACAACCACGGCCAGCCCTACGTCAGCGAGCACAACATGCGCCACACCATGGGCATGGTCGCCCACGCCTCGCTGTAGCGCATGCCCCACATTTCCTTTCGTCTGATTTCTTACACCTTCGCGCTATCCATTCAGCGCAAGCCCGCAAGCTACGGTATCACCGTCAGGTCGCGGGCCAGGCGGACAGATTCTCCTAAGTACCTGTATACATGATTGGTATTAAAGCCTGTGCCTTCGAAGTATAATTGATACGCCTCCCCATTGGTGTTGTAAAAAGATGATGTCCAGTAGTAGCCACCAATGCTTACATTATACATATTTATTCCATCGCGCCAGCCAGCGGCAGGCAGGAACACCGCCCCGCTGTCCTGCATCTGGCTCCACTGGGTGTTGTTGTAGCTGTTCTGTGTGTAGGCTGATGCCTAGGTGTTGATAACTATGCCCGATATGGCGGTCCAATTGTCGGGCAGAAGGATAAGCCCGGGAACACCGTTCACCGTGGCGCGGGCGCGGAGGTTCGCGGCGTTCGCGCGGCTGCTTATCATATAATCCCATTCGGTCTTCGATAGTGTGCGCCAGATTCCAGCCCTGTTGCCCCCGTTGCTGATGGCGTTGTACACGCCCCAGTCGTAGTTGCTGGCGGCTATGGCGCTCGATATGTAGTTGCTGGAAGCTGTGGAACTGGTGTAGGGATTCTTGCCGTTGTAGCCGCTGGTGCCGTAGCCAAACAGGTCTATCCAGTTCGTGTCATAAGACGAAATGTTGGCGTTGGCTGTGCCCACTATGTCCTCCTGGTGCAGCGCAAAGCGCCATGTGCCAGTGCTTGCCTTGTATTGCAGGTTGCCGCGCGAGAAGGCCACTCGGTTCGATGCCGAGATGCTGAACACTCCCGGCAGCGTCCCCTCCACGTCGGCAGGGCTGCGGTCGTAGGGATGCAGCGCAAAGGTGTCGTAGACAATGTTGTGGTGATGGTGGACAATAATGCTGTCGACAACATGCACCACCACGCTGTCCCGCACATGCACCACTACGCTGTCGCGCACATGCACCACCACACTGTCGCGCACGTTGACGCTGCCTGCGTTGCCAGCCTCGGCGGCATACAGCGCGTAGGGCACTGACATCAGCTGCTGCGTGGTGCTCAGGGTGAAGTTGCTGCCACCCGCAGGGTCAACCTGCGAGCGCAGAAACCACGGCCCGTTGCCCCAGTCGGTGCAGCTCTCCAAGGTGCCGTTGACAAGCGCGGTGCCCTGTCCCACCACAATGGTGAACAGTCCGCCCCCGTCGGTGGTGGGGTGGTGCATCTCGGCATACTGCTCCGCACCGTAGGCGGTGCCCTGCACGAGGCTTATGCGTACACTGATCTGTCGGTTGGTAACGGCGCTGCCGTCGTTGTTGCGCACCGCGGCCTGATAGGTGAAGCCCTGCGGTGCCTGTGCAAAAGCCGTCGCCATAGCAAGCATGGCAACGAGCGATAAGAATATATGTTTCATTGTTTGGTTATTTTATACGTTCTGTTATCCACTTGCAGCATATAAACGCCTGCTGCCAAGGCGTTGATGTCGAGCGTGAGGGTGGCGCCATGCCATTGCTCGTTGTGCAGCAGCCTGCCTTCGGTGCTGTAGAGCCGCACGCTGGCAGGGCTCGCCGTCACCTCGCGCCGCAGGTTGACGCCCGCGGTGGTGGGGTTGGGATACACCGCAACGCGCCACGGGTCATCGGCACCGTCTATCGACACATCCTTCACAGCTATTGGCTGCAACACGCCCTCAGTGAGCCTGCCGTCGGTCGTAGTGGCGGCCTGCACCGCCACCTGCCCCACGCTGTAGCTCAGCGTGTGCGAGGCGTCAGCCGCCGTGCCACCGGCACTCACCACAGCCGTCTGCCCCGCCGCACCCAGCGGCACCGCCATCAACAACGCCGCCGCCAGCTGCCATTTCACGTTCTTGCCCTTTCGGCTTCTATGGTTAATCATACTATAGATTATATAAGGTTTATCCTATTATTTATGTAGTCTCGGTCTCTTTTGTTTCCTATGTATATTTAGTCCCGGTCTCTTTTACTTTTGGTCGCCAGGCATACCCCTGCAGGCCTACCATGCATCCGTGGTTTGTTCGCCGTTTTCTGTGTGCAAATATACGACTATTTTTTGTTTGACAGAGAATAACTTAGCGGGATTTTATCGGGGGGGGTAATTTGTTGATATTCAATATGTTGCGAATGTAAAATTTTATCGCTGTTTCTTGCCTTTTTCTGCTCTGCGCGGTCTGTTGCCGATGCCTGCCCGCGCAGATTTGCCCCTTGCCCGTCCCATATTCCCGCCCCGCCCCCGCAACAATCACTATAATCGTTGCCGCTAATAATTATTCGCTATATTATGGCATAAGACTGGCTTTAACAGCCCCGGCGGGGCTGACTCTCAGTAACCCCGCACAAGCCCGATAGGGCGCAGTGTGGGGAGTGACCTGCTATAGCATACATGCGTTTCGGAGAAACGCGCCCTCGTTACTCAGGCTTGGTTCGAGGGCGCGTGCCCCCGGCACGCATATAGAAGAGGACTTCACCAAACCCCACACTGCGCTGCGCTTATGCGGGGTTATTGAGAGCGCGTGCATCCTGCACGCCATATCAGACGCATTATATAAATACCCCAGCGGAGTATAACATTGCATAACACGGTACGAGTCATAGGAACTTTAGGGGGTCGCCTAATTTCATTTCGCAGTATTTTCGACCCGTTTTCAGAGCAAACAAAGGGTAGGTATATAGAAGGTAAGGAGTACATAAGGAGTTGGTCCCACCAACTCCTTATCACCTATATACTTACGATTTACCAAAAAGTAGTCAAAATTGGGGTGTTGTCGAATTTTTTGTAAAATTGCGACGGGCTGCGTTTTGGCTTGGAAATGAGTGTGTTATAGCATGAAAGCGGCCCGATGCCTGTTGGAGGGCGGCATCGGGCCGTTTTGGCGGTATTTTGGAGGCCGAACGGGGTCGGCCTGACGGTTCAGAATGGGGCTGTGGGGGTGGCTACAGGACGTTGAGCTTGGTGAAGACGGCTTCGGGGCAGTCGCGGTCGTAGTGGTACGAGCATTCGGCGGCCGAGAAGTTGTTGTCGATATAGATGCGGCCTGTTATCGACGCGTTCTTCTTCAGGATGCGGTCGGCCTTGTAGATGATGACGACGTTGTCGTAGGTGTCGCCGCTGTCGTTGGTGTAGGAGCCGCCGATGCCGGTGGGGGAGGAGAGGGCCACGGCGTAGCCGCGGTTCTGCATGCTGGTGCAGTATTCCTGCTCGATGACGGTGCCCGCTATCTCGAAGTCGTCGTAGTGGCGGCACGAGGCCAGGAGCAGCGTGGCGGCGAGGATGCCGAGGGCGAGGATTTTGGAGTGTCTGTGCATGTCGTGGAATGTTTATATGCTCACTCCGAAGTCGCGGAGGGCGTCGTTGAGGGCTGTCTTCTTGTCGGTGCTTTCCTTGCGCCGCCCTATGATGAGGGCGCAGCTCACCTGGTAGTCGCCTGCGGGGAAGTGCTTGGTGTAGCTGCCCGGGACGACGACGCTGCGCGCCGGCACGCGGCCTTGGTATACTACGGGTTCGGGACCCGTCACGTCGATAATCTTGCTGCTGCCGGTGATGACGGTGTTGGCGCCGAGCACGGCTTCTTCTTCTATGCGTGCGCCTTCGACCACTATGCAGCGGCTGCCTATGAAGCAGTTGTCTTCGATGACGACCGGCGCGGCCTGCAGGGGCTCGAGGACGCCGCCTATGCCCACGCCGCCGCTGAGGTGCACGTGCTTGCCTATCTGCGCGCAGCTGCCAACGGTGGCCCAGGTGTCGACCATGGTGCCGCTGTCAACGTAGGCTCCGATGTTTATGTAGCTGGGCATGAGTACCACCGAGGGTGCCAGGTAGGCGCCGTGGCGTGCCACTGCGGGCGGCACAACGCGGACGTTGTTGGCGGCATGGCTGCGCTTGAGCGGTATCTTGTCGTAGTATTCCATGGGGCCGGCCTCCATAGTCTGCATGCCGCAGACGGGGAAATAGAGCAGCACGGCTTTCTTTACCCATTCGTTGACAGCCCATTGTCCGTCGCGTTTCTCGGCAACGCGGAGCTCGCCTCGGTCGAGGGCGTCGACAATGGCCAACACGGCGTTTTTTGCATCGGATTGCGCAAGAAGGCTGCGGTCGTCCCACGCGGATTCTATAATTGTCTTGTATGCATTGGGTTCCATATCGTTTTGATGACTGTTCGAGTTGCAAAGTTACACTTTTTTTTTGAAATGTGCGGCGCTTCGGTTTTTTTTTCGTAACTTTGCAAAACATTAATAACACAAAGAACTCTGCTGAAATGTTACGTAGATTGCTATCGATTGCACTGATTTTCATGGTTATGGCGGTGCCTTCAAAGGCGCAGGACAAAAGCCTGATGGAGGCCTATCAAACCGATATGGTCGATTTGTTTGCCAAAGTTCGCCAGTCGGACGACGAGTCCGTGCGTCTTGCTGCAGCCGACGAGGCTGCGGCAATGCTCGAGGAGGCTATGCAACAGGAAAAGTCGTTCAACTGGAACTGGAAGTTCGGCGACGGGGTGTCGGTGCTTACGGCGCCCGACCGCCAATTCAAAATCGTTACGTGGCCTGTGGTGCGCGACAACGGCGAGTATCGCTGCTACGGCCTCATGCAGTCGTACAACAGCAAGACCGAGACGTACGACGTGTACCGTCTGGTTGACAAGTCGGACGAGATTATGAACGCCGAAGAGTCGGTGCTGCCTCCCGAACAATGGTACGGAGTGGTGTATCAGGAACTTGTGGTTACCACCGACGCCAAGAACAACGGCTATTACACGCTCATCGGGTGGTCGGGAATCGACAACCTTGTGCAGCGCAAGGTGATAGAGCCACTGACGTTCCGCCCCGGCTCGTCGAAGCCGCAGTTCGGCGCCCCGATGTTCAGGAAAGAGAAGAACCTGAGACGCATCGTGTTCGAATATTCGCGCAACGCCATGGTCAACGTGCACTACGACCAGCAGCGCTACAAGGTGACCGAGAACCGCAAGGAGAAGGTCAACGGCCGGCAGGTGCTCGTGCAGGACTCGCACGACCAGCTGGCGCAGATGATTATCTTTGACGAGATTGCCACCATGATACCCGGCATGGAGGGGCTTACGCAATACTATGTGCCTACAGGCACCGAGAAGGCCTACCTCTTTGTCGACGGCAAATGGGAACTGCACGACGAGGCCCAGGGCCGTGCGTCGGAAACCAAGCTTAACAAGGAGTTTGCGCCGCTACCCAAGAAGGCTCCGGCATATAGAATGAAGAACCGCACTGCGAACGACACTGACAAAGGCTCGGCTGAAGGCGGCAACAGCGAAAGCGAAGAATAACAGCGTGAACCGTATACTGAACAGTATCAACACCCCCGACGACCTCAAGGGGCTGTCGGGCAACGAGCTGAAGCAACTGGCCGCAGAACTGCGCCAATATATAATCGATGTGCTGGCCTCCCATCCTGGCCACCTTGCATCGAGCCTCGGCACCGTGGAGCTCACCATCGCGCTCCACTATGTGTTCAACACCCCCGACGACAAGCTTATATGGGACGTGGGTCATCAGGCCTATCCCCACAAGATACTTACGGGCCGGCGCGACCGATTCCCTACTATCCGCACATACGGCGGCCTCAGCGGCTTTCCGCGCAGGGACGAGAGCCCCTACGACGCCTTCGGCACTGGGCACAGCTCCACGTCGATAAGCGCGGCGCTGGGCATGGCCACGGCCTCGACGCTGCAAGGCAACACGGCACGTCAGCACATAGCCGTGATAGGCGACGGGGCGCTGACGGGAGGCGAGGCTTTCGAGGGGTTGAACAACATGGGCGTGTCGAGGGCCAACATGTTGGTGGTGCTCAACGACAACGGCATCAGCATCGACGAGGCAGTGGGCGGCCTGAGCAAGTACCTCACCAAGATAACCTCGTCGCCGAAGTATAACAAACTGAAAGAGACCGTGTGGTCGCGCCTCGGAGGCGACGAGCAGACGACCAGCGCCAAACGCCGGTCGGTCAACATGCTGCAGAGGCTCACCTTCGTGGCTAAGACCGCCGCGCTCGGTGCTCCCAACCTCTTCGAATCCCTTGGCATACGCTATTTCGGCCCCATCGACGGCCACGACATCGACAAGCTCGTCGAGGTGCTCGGGAAGCTGAAGAACCTCAAGGGCCCCAAGCTGTTGCATGTGGTCACTAAGAAGGGCAAGGGTCTTACCTCGGCCGAGCAGAACCCGGTGGTGTACCATGCGCCTGGCCTGTACGATGCCGAGACCGGCGAGCAGATAAAGCACCCGCAGCCCGGCACCCCGCTGAAATATCAGGATGTCTTTGGCCGCACCATAGTGGAGCTAGCCGAGGCCAACCCGCGCATTGTGGGCATAACCCCCGCAATGCCGACGGGATGCTCGCTGACCTATATGATGCACAAGATGCCGGCAAGGGCCTTCGACGTGGGCATTGCCGAGCAACATGCCGTGACCTTCGCCGCCGGACTTGCGGCACAGGGCATGCTGCCGTTCTGCAACATCTACTCCTCGTTTATGCAGAGGGCCTACGACCAGGTGATTCACGATGTGGCACTGCAGCATCTGCCCGTGGTGCTGTGTCTCGACCGCGCAGGACTCGTGGGCGACGACGGTCCAACGCACCATGGAGCCTTCGACCTGGCGTGCCTGCGCTCGGTGCCAGGCCTCACCATCTGTGCGCCCATGGACGAGCACGAGCTGCGCAACATGATGTATACTGCGCAGTTGCCCGACCAAGGGCCGGTGGTGATACGCTACCCTCGCGGGCTGAGCGTGCACCCCGACTGGCAGTCGCCGTTCGAGCAGCTGGAAGTGGGCCGCGGCCGCTGCGTGCGCGAAGGCAAGGACGTGGCAATCATAAGTATAGGGCATATCGGCAACGAGGCCCTTCGTGCCGCCGAGATGCTGGAAGCCGAGGGCATATCGGCAGCGGTGTACGACATGCGGTACCTGAAACCTATCGACACGGGCCTGCTCGACGCTGTGGCGTCGTTGCAGTTCAGACGTATGATAACCCTCGAGGACGGCGTGCGCATAGGAGGCTTGGGAAGCGCTGTGCTTGAGTACTTTGCCTCGAAAGGGTGTGTTGTTCCGGTGACGGTTCTCGGACTGCCCGACAGCTTTGTCACGCACGGCTCAGTGCCACAGCTCCGCCACGACTGCAATATTGACGCCGAGGCGATAGTAGGTGCCGCCAAGGCATAGCTGCCGAGGGTATTGACGACATCTTATCTGGCTGCTTTTGCAAGGGGCAAACCCCTTGCGGGCAGAGCCTTGTTTTCGGGTCCGAAATGGGTTTGAGTAAAAAAGTTTTGGATAATTGAAATAATTTCCGTAACTTTGCAGTCTTCATTGGGCGTGGTGCGCCGCGGCAAAAGGCGCGTTACGGTCAATGGATGACGTAATTGTGAAAAATAATTAATTATATTTATACATAAAAATTACAACAAAATGACACCCTCGCACATCGAGCACATCGGCATTGCCGTGACAAATCTGGATGAAGCCATCCGTTATTGGGAAGATGTTATGGGTCTGAAATGCTACGCCATTGAAGAGGTGAAGGACCAGAAGGTCAAGACCGCTTTCTTCATGTGTGGACAGACCAAAATAGAACTCTTGGAGCCCACCTGCCCCGAGAGCACCATTGCCTCGTTCATAGAGAAGAACGGCGGCAAAGGTGGTATGCACCACATTGCCTTCTGCATGGAAGACACCGACAAGGCTCTTGCTGATGCCAAAGAGAAGGGCGTGAGACTGATAGACGAGAAGGCCCGCGGCGGTGCCGAAGGTCTCCATATCGGATTCCTGCACCCCAAGAGCACCCTGGGCGTGTTGACCGAATTCTGTTGCAAATAATTAAAAGTGTCAAGGTCGGTTAAGAACGTACAGCGTCCTTGCCGACCTTCAAACCCGTTAAAACACATATCAATATGGCTTTCGAAGAAAAGATTAAAGAACTTCTCGAAAAGAGGGGTGAAGCCAAAATGGGCGGCGGCCAGAAACGCATCGACAAACAGCATGAACAAGGGAAACTCACAGCACGTGAGCGCATTGCTCTCCTGCTCGATGAGGGGTCCTTCGAGGAGTTTGACATGTTCGTCACTCATCGTTGCACCAACTTCGACATGCAGAAACAATCTTTCCTCGGCGACGGTGTGGTGACCGGCTACGGCACCATCGACGGACGTCTCGTCTACGTCTTCGCCCAGGACTTCACAGTATTTGCCGGCTCCCTCAGCGAGACTATGTCGCTGAAGATCTGCAAGGTGATGGATCAGGCTATGAAGGTGGGTGCCCCCGTTATCGGACTCAACGACTCGGGCGGAGCACGTATCCAGGAGGGTTGCAACTCGTTGGCCGGCTATGCCGAGATTTTCGAGCGCAACATCCTTGCCAGCGGCGTGGTGCCGCAGATCAGCGCCATCTTCGGCCCCTGCGCGGGCGGCGCTGTCTACAGCCCTGCACTGACCGACTTCATCATGATGACCAAGGAGAACAGCTACATGTTCCTCACGGGTCCCAAGGTGGTGAAGACCGTGACGGGCGAGGACGTGACCGTCGACAAGCTGGGTGGCGCCATGGTGCATGCCACCAAGAGCGGTGTGGCCCATTTCGTCGGCGAGACCGAGGAATCCACCATCGCCCTCATACGCAACCTGGTGAGCTACATTCCTTCCAACAACTTCGAAGAGGCTCCGCTGATGCCTACCAACGACCCGATAGACCGCTTGGAGGACAGCCTCAACCATATCATCCCCGAGAACCCCAACACGCCCTACGATGTGAAGGATGTCATCCTTGCAATCGTCGACGACGGCCAGTTCCTCGAGGTGCACGAGAAATTTGCCCCCAACCTGGTGGTGGGCTTCGCCCGCTTCAACGGTATGAGTGTCGGCGTGGTGGCCAACCAGCCCAAGGCCATGGCCGGTGTGCTCGATTGCAACGCCAGCCGCAAGGGTGCCCGTTTCGTCCGCTTCTGCGACGCCTTCAACATCCCGCTGGTGACACTCGTCGACGTGCCGGGCTTCCTGCCGGGTACGGGTCAGGAGTATGGCGGCGTTATCGCCCACGGTGCAAAGATGCTCTTCGCCTATGGCGAGGCCACGGTGCCTAAGGTGACCGTCACCCTCCGCAAGTCCTATGGCGGCGCACATATCGTTATGAGCTGCAAGCAGCTGCGCAGCGATATCAACTACGCATGGCCCACGGCTCAGATTGCCGTTATGGGTGCAAGCGGTGCCACCGAGGTCCTTCAGGGTCGTGCCCTCAAAGACATCACCGATCCCGAGGAGAAGGCCAAGTTCATTGCCGAGAAAGAAAAAGAATATAACGATCAATTCGCAAATCCATACAATGCAGCCAAGTACGGCTATATCGACGACGTCATCGAGCCGCGCAACACGCGCTTCCGCGTCATCCGTGCCTTACAGGCTTTGGCAACAAAGAAAGACTCTTTGCCCATGAAGAAACACTGCAACCTGCCGTTGTAGTGACTTGGCGGCGAACAGTCCGAGCCTCCTTGGTTGCGTTCTGTTTGCCAATTGTCAATAATCAATAAAAGTAAAACATTAAAAAAGTATCAAAATCATGAAAAAAGCAATATTTTCCGTAATCGCCGCCGCAGCTCTCGTATTTGGAATGGCTGCCTGCAATTGCAACAAAACCGAAGCTGCCGACACCACCGCTGCCGACACCACTTGCCAAGTTAAGGCTTGTGCCCACGAGTGCGCCCACGAATGCATGTGCCCCGACACCACCTGCGCCGCCAAGAACTGCGAAGGTTGCGTCAACTGCGGCACCGAGAACTGCTGCAAAGCCAAGGCTGGAATGCCCTGCTGCAAGGATGCCGAGAAGGCCTGCTGCAAAGAGGGTGAGAAAGCCTGCTGCAAAGAAGGCGAGAAAGCCTGCTGCAAAGGTAATCACGAAGGCTGCGAGCACCACGAGGGTTGCGAGCACCACAAGTAACAGCACCACGGCATCGCCTGCAAGGCTGTCAGCCCTTGCAGGCGGTGCCAAGTTAAGTGAATTGATCGTTTTTTAGAAATATGCTCTATAAGAGATGAAAAGAATATCAAAAATGTTGTTTTCCGGTGTTGTCGCCCTGGCTTTGACGACCTGCCTGGCTTTTGCCCAGCAGCCCGTTGGTCAGGCCGAAGGCGTCAATGCCATGTCAGGTGCCACGATGGGTGGGCATCCTGGCCACCCGGGGCCTGAGGGCTGTGCCGGGCATGGCCTCGGTATGCCGGCACCGTCTTGCGCTCTTCCGATGATGAGCGAGGATATGCACCCCCAAACCATTTGTTACCTGCCTGCCCTTAAGACGTTTGTCATTATCGACAGTATAGACTGCGCCGTCGACCTGGTGCGCCGCGTGCCGGTCATAGCTGGCGAAGGTCAGTGCCCTCATGACACCGTGGTACGCGTTGGCCGCTATGTGACTGATGTTTATAAAGGCCGTCACGACCTCAAGAAAATCCTTCGTCCGCAGTCCGTCCTGGTCGCTGCCGGACGTATTGTCCTTCTGGCCTCTTCGCAGGACAGCTCCTTCGTGGCTGTGTTGGGTATGGACGCTTGCGGCGACACGCTTCCCTTGCTGGGCAAGGTGGGCCTGAATTGCAAGGCCCAGTGCATGCGTATCACCCCCTGTGGCCGCGAGATTACCGTGGTGGGCACCAACCCCTCGGGATATGACATATCTATCATAGCAATGCCCGAAGGCCTCGACGCCATCGGCGCCGCACGCGTCACGCGTCACCACTACCATGTGCCCAAACAGTCGGAGCGTATTCAGGCATCCGACCCCGTCGGCGTGGGACTCACATTTGTGGCTGTCATCGTCGTCTTCTTCGTGCTTATGTGCATTGCCTTGATACTTAAGTTCTACGGCAAAGCCATCCAGAACGTGCAGAAGAAGAAAGCCATGAAGGCTGCCGCGGCCGACGCCGCACCGGTCCAGACGGCTGTTGCCGCCTCCGACGTGTCGGGCGAGGTGTACGCCGCCATTGCCGCCGCCATCTACCTCTATGACGAGGAGATGCACGACGAGGAGAACACCATCATCACAATCCAGAAAGTGGAGCGTGCATGGACTCCCTGGAACGCCAAGTATTATAATATGAACAAGTATTTCAATAACAAATAAAGATGAAGAATTTCAAGTTCAAAATAAACGGTACCGAGTATAATGTTGACATCAACGAGGTCGAAGGACAGGAAATAACCCTCGATGTCAATGGCACCCCCTATAAAGTGACGGTCGACAAAGAGCTGAAACAGAAGGCCGCCCCCCGTGTTGTAACCCCCAAGGCCGCCCCGCGTGTGGCCGCCGCCGCCAGTGGCGACGTGCAGCGCTCCGAGGCCCCCGCACCCAGCGGCAACGGCTCGAAGGTCATCACCCCGCTCCCGGGCACAATTCTCGACGTGTTCGTCAATGTAGGCGACAAGGTCACGGCCGGTCAGCGTGTCGTCCTTCTCGAGGCCATGAAGATGGAAAACAATATCGAGAGCGATGTGGCCGGCACCGTCACCGCAGTGAATGTCCGCAAAGGCGACAGCGTCCTCGAAGGCCAGACGTTAATTGTTATTGGATAGCCCCCAGTTCCAAGGGAGTCTTTCATGTAACCAATAAACTTTTAAAACATTAAATCAAGATGCTAACACTTGCAACAGGTGGTTTTATGGATTTCATGTCGACGCAGCTCGTCCAGTTCTGGATGTACACAGGCTTCGCCAACGTGACCATAGGCCATATTATCATGATATTGATTGGCTTGCTATTCATCTTCTTGGGTATCAAGTTTGAGTTTGAACCATTGCTGCTTGTCCCTATCGGATTTGGTATGCTGGTGGGCAACATCCCCTTCTATCCAGGGTTGAAGATAGGTATCTACGAGAACGGCTCCGTGCTCCACATCCTCTACCATGGTGTGCAGAACGGTTGGTATCCTCCGTTGATATTCTTGGGTATAGGGGCAATGACCGACTTCTCGGCGTTGCTCTCCAATCCTAAACTCTTCCTCATCGGTGCCTCCGCACAGGTCGGTATTTTCGCCGCCTATATGGGTGCTCTGGCCCTCGGCTTCGCTCCCAACGAGGCCGGTGCTATCGGCATCATCGGTGGCGCTGACGGTCCTACGGCTATCTTCCTCTCCAGCCAGCTGGCTCCGCACCTCATGGGTGCCATCGCCGTCTCGGCCTATTCCTACATGGCTCTTGTGCCGGTGATCCAGCCGCCCATCATGCGACTCCTCACCACGAAGAAAGAGCGCGTCATACGTATGCGTCCGCCGCGCCAGGTGTCCAAGCTTGAGAAGATAACGTTCCCCATCCTGGGTCTCCTTTTCTGCGCTTTTATCGTCCCGTCGGGTCTTCCGCTGCTCGGTATGCTGTTCTTCGGAAATATCCTGAAGGAGAGCGGTGTCACCAAGCGACTGATGGATGTGGCCTCCAACGCCGTGGTTAACGTCTGTACGCTCCTCATAGGCATCACCGTGGGAGCCTCCACGCAGGCCACCACGTTCCTCACGGGTCGCTCGGTGCTCATCTTCGCTCTCGGTGCCTTCTCGTTCATCGTGGCCACCTTCTGCGGAGTGTGCTTCGTCAAGTTCTTCAACCTCTTCCTAAAGGAGGGCAACAAGATCAACCCGCTTATCGGCAACTCGGGCGTCAGCGCTGTGCCCGATGCGGCCCGCGTCTCCAACAACGTGGGTCTCGAGTACGACAAGACCAACTACCTGCTCCAGCACGCCATGGGTCCCAACGTGGCCGGCGTGGTCGGCTCGGCCGTGGCAGCCGGTATTCTTCTGGCCTTCCTGTCGTAAGCGGCAGCAACACCCGAATATCGTTTTACAGAGGATATCGTCATGGCGATGTCCTCTGTTTTTTTGTGCGCAAAAAACAGTTTCTTAAATATTTTTTATAAAAAATGCGATTGTATCGAAAATTATTAGTATCTTTGCATTTGGAAAATAATATATAAAAACGAATAAAAACCTTTGTATTATGACGCATTTTAAGCACTTTGCAGTTATTGCATTGTTGTCGGGAGCCTGCTTTTTTGGCGGCTTGAAAGCTCAAACACCCAATTTGGTCTACCCGTATTCCTCGCACGGCACGCGTTGTGTGTCCAATGGTTGGGACACTGTGGTCGACTGCAACAACCCCAGCATCTACCTCAAAGTCGGTACTTCGGTTACTGCTCAGACCTTCTCTCACTACACCACCGAGCGTCCTCCGTTCCGTCCCGTGGTGCCTTTCGACCCGTCGTGCCTCTCCAACCATAACGACTACGGCTACCAGTATATGGCTTTGCTGACCACCGACGACGTGGTGCCCGACAGCACCCTCACCGCCAGCGGCTACAACCGTTTCTCGCAGTCCATCAACCTGCCGTTCAACTTCTGCTTCTTCGGCCATGTCTACGATGCGTTCTGCATCGGTGAGGACGGTGTCCTCAGCTTCGGCCGTTATCAGGAGGGCGACTCCATCAACCTGAATGTCGCACCGGTCAACTCCATCCTCGCCGACTTCGAGGATCTCAACCCCTACTACGGCACACAGCTCAACCGCGACCCCAACCGCGGTATCTATTATAATGTTGTGGGTGAGTTTCCCCACCGCAAAATCTGTGTCACCTGGTACAAAGTGCCGCAGGCCGGCTATGCCGACGCCGCACAGCACTTCGCCTCGTTCCAGATTGTGCTTTATGAGGGTACGAACATCATCGATGTCTACATCGACCACCACTATGTGAATCCCACAATCGGCCGCGACTGGTTCCTCGCCCTTGCCAACCGTAACGGCAACTACTCGCAGCAGGTCAACGGCAGCTGGGTCAACACCGTCAGCATCCACCAGAAAGCTTGGCGTTTCGTGCCCCAGGGCGACCGCGAGATGGGTCTCACCTGGTATCAGGGTACCGACACCAGCGTTGTCACCGGCCGTGTAATCGACCGCGACATCGACTCCATCCTTGTCTCTCCCACTACCACCACCACCTACACCGCCTGCCTGCGCTATCATTCCTGCAACGGCCTCGACTACATCATGGCAGTGCCTATCGTCGTCGGCTATGACGGCACCACCAACGCCTCCATCATGGGCAACACTAACGTGACCCCGGGCGAGAGCACTCGTCTGATGCTCGACCTCAGCCGCGTCTCGGGTGTCGAGAGCATCCGCTGGTTCGATGGCAGCAACGCCCAGAGCGTGCATGTCACCCCCACAACCACCACTTCCTACTGGTGCATGGTTAAGTCCTCCAACGGCTGCTCCGAGAAGCTCACCCACACCGTCGCCGTCAACGGCAGCGATGGCAAGGGTCTCGCCAGCGCCGGTACGGTTGAGACGACCTTCGAAGGCCTCACCATTCGCGCCGCTTCCACCGACCCCGTCTGTGTTGTCGATGCAGCCGGCCGTGTCGTCTACAGAAGCGATGCCAACCATGCCGAGGTGCTCAACGTCAAGGTGCCGGGTGCCGGTGTCTACGTTGTGCGCATTGGCGACCAGCAGCCCCGCAAAGTGGCTGTCGTCCGCTAATTGCCGTGCTCCCTTTGCCTGGAGTCAGCTAATAAATAACAACGATTTTGAAAATCGCATTAAGGCATAACATAATTTTACTTGCGCTCCTATATGCGGTCATCTGCCCGGTAGGAGCGCAGGTTTCTAATGTGGCACCCTCTGCTGCGCCGTCAGTGGCAGTCGGCCCGTTTGTCGACAGTGTCTCGCTGTCGCGCGGCATGCCATTGTCGCATAGGCAGCAGCCTACGGCGGCCAAGTCGGTGTCGTGCAAGAGTGTGCCTGCGGTTGACGTCGACAGCTCTTCGTTTCGCCTTTATGCCCGTTGGCGTCTGCGTCAGAGCGACAGCGCGGCCTTCCATTTCTGGTATTTCAGAGATACGCTCATATCGCAGGCCGACAGTGTCCTCGTGGGCGTGCCTATGGATTCCGTCTATCAGGTTGTATTGGTGTCAATGCAGGTGTTGTCCGAGCAGCCCAACTGCGTCTTCAATGGCGACTTTGAGCTCCGCGACACGGGCTTTGCGTGCGAGTCGCGCTTCCAGTATCAGCCGTCGCCCCATCCCTCGGCGTTGCTCAACGAAGGCACATACGCCGTCGATACCAATCCGTCGCAGTACCGCTATTATATTTACCCCGACACCACCTACGACGGCAGGATGCTCATGGTACACAGTCTCCCCAAGGACACGCAGGGACAGTTTGTCGACTCCATCTTCGCCGCCTCCTGCACCGTCGACCCGGCCTCGTGGTATCTAGCCTCCTATGAGGCGGCACCGCTTGCCTCGCCCCACAACGGCCGCATATCCACGGCTCTTTACCTCGACGACAGCCTCTGCGGTGCCCAGTTTCCGCTATCCACCAACCAGTTCGAGTGGCGGCGGGCTTCATGGCTGTGGAACAGCGGCACACGTACCTCTGTCGACTTCCGCATAGGCAATCCCAACAACTGCACCGACGAGGCGCACCAGCTTGCCGTCGACAACGTGCAGCTGCGCCGTCTCTGCGTAGCCCGCGACACCATGCTCTTCTGCGTGCGCGACTCCTTCTATGTCGATACCGTGCATATCGAGACCTGCATGGGCGACTCCATACGGTTCGGCAAGCAATGGATTATTGCCGACACCGCCAAGTTGCATTATGATTACACTGATTCGTTGGAGTTCATGACGGCACATTATGCCGACACTCTGAGGGGTGGCGTCGACACCTTCGAGTGGTGGTTCCTCCGTCAGGAGCATCACCTGCTCCTCACCGTCTGGCTGCCCACCGACACCACATTCTCCGATGTGGTGCTGCGTTTCTCTGAGCTTTTCAGCGATACGCTCTTCTCTGAGGATTCGGCGTTCCTTGCCGAGCGTCCTTGGTTCAAGGAGAACTTCCCCAACCAGGCCAGCGTGGCAGATTCTATAGTCATCGACACAACCATCATCCTCAAGGGCCTCAATTACCATGGCTGCGACAGCGTCATACACTACCGCCTCGTCTTGCCGTGGAACTGCGACGGCTTCTTGCAGTTCCCCTCGGTGGTCACGCCCAACGGCGACGGCATCAACGACGTCTTTGCCATCAAGAACCTCGTCAAAGACCCCAACCACTGCCGCTGCTACGAGAACAACGTCCTCTCTATTTACAACCGTTGGGGCAAACGCGTCTACCACAAGGAAAACATATTGCGCGAAGAGGATTTCTGGGATCCCGATGCCGTCAACGCTCCCGACGGCACCTATTTCTTCTATTTCGCGGGCCGCAGCTTCTACGACCGCCGTACCGACACGTTCCGCTACGTGGTGCGCCGCAGCGGCTCGTTCGAGATTATGCGCATGCCTCCGGGCGATGAGTCCAAGTAGTAACAGTAGCCCGACATGCCTCTCGAAATATTCATCTTCCGTCTCTTTAGTGCGCTCCTTGCAGGCATCATCATAGGAGCCCAGCGCGAGTTCCGTCAGCATCAGGCTGGCCTCACCACCAACTCGCTCGTGGCCGTTGGCGCCTGTGTCTTCATCCTCATCAGCGAGAGCGTCATCATGGCAGCGCAGGCCTCGGGAGGTCCGGTCAACAACGACAACCTGCGTGTGCTGTCGCAGGTGGTCACCGGCATAGGCTTCCTTGGCGCCGGCGTGATAATGAAAAACGGTGTAACCATCCACGGACTCTCTTCTGCCGCCACCATCTGGTGCTCGGCTGCCGTGGGCTGCCTCTGCGGCTACGGTATGTGGCGCGAGGCCTTGGTGGCGGTGGCCGTGATACTCCTAATCAACTGGGGACTCAAGGGCATTGAGCTCTACCTCAAGAAGAAGTTCCGTCACCGCGACGGCAAGTAAGTCTTACATTATTCGGCGTTGGTGGCCGCTTGTTTCGCCAGTATCTGTGCCAGTGCGCTGTCGGCCGACATGCCGAGGAACGGCAGCATGCTTCGTGTGTCATTGGCCATCACGTGGTCGGGAAACAGGGCAATAAACTCCTCGTATGTCTGACGGGCGTCGTCGTAGCGTTCCGCCTCTTCCAGTGCTCTGCCTTTGTCAAAGTAGCAAGAGCCCAAGTCGTTGTATTGTGGGTAGTCGTTTATTATGCGGTCCAGCAGGGCAATGCTGCGCGAGGCGTCGCCAATGTTCAGCGATATGTCGGCGGCGGCATGGAGGAATTTTGGCGCGAGGGTGTCTTCGGGGAAGTCGTTGGCGAAAGCCTCGTAGCGTGCTATCATCCTGTTGCCGGCCATGCTGTCCGATACATACATCAGACCGTCCATCTTAAGCGAATCCTCGCCGCGTGTAATCTCAGCTAGGGCTTTCTCGCGGTTCGTACCACAGGCTGTGGCAAGCAGCGCCGTAGCGGCAACAACCAAAATGCTTATCTTTTTCATGATTTGTGCTTTGTGAGTGGGGTGGGAAGGTGTCCCTTTATAAATATTTATATGTTTCTTATTTGCTGCGTTTCAGTTTGTATTTCACGTTGACCTTGCCTGCCGATATGTCGTTCAGCCTGCGTTTCAGCATGGTGCGTCTCAGCGGGCTCAGCCGGTCCACGAACACCTTGCCGTTCAGGTGGTCAATCTCGTGCTGTGCCACGCGCGCCAGCAGTCCGTCAAACGTCTCCACATGCTCCACAAAGTCGGCGTCCATGTAGCGTACCTTCACCGTCTTGGGGCGCAGCACGTCCTCGTGTATGTCGGGCACGCTCAGGCAGCCCTCGTTGAAGAACTCCTTCTCGTCGCCGTATTCCAGTATCTCGGGGTTGATAAGCGTATGCTCTTCAGTCACCGGACCGTAGGTGTCCGTCTTCTCGTCGTAGGGCCTGAAGCCCACCACGGCCAGGCGCAGCGACAGGTCTATCTGCGGAGCAGCCAGCCCCACGCCGTCGGCGGCGTACATCGTTTCGTACATGTTGGCTATCAGTTCTTTCAGGTTGGGATAGTCGGGCGCGACATCCACCGTGGGACGGCGCAGCCTGGGATTTCCAAAAGGTACAATCGGCAGTATCATAAGTGTTTTGTATATTCTTTGCAAATTATTGGTCCGTTCTTTTCTCCTGAGTGCGGAAGGCGAGGCTGCGCATGTAGTCCTGCAGCATTATCGTCGCACTCACCTCGTCGATGAGGGCCTTGTTCCGCCGCTCCTTCTTCTTCAGTCCCCCGTCTATCATGGCCTGGAACGCCATCTTCGACGTGAAGCGCTCGTCTATGCGCGCCACCTCCTTGTCGGGGAACGCCGCCCGCATGGCCGTCACAAAGGGCTCTATCAGGCGCGCCGACTCCGACGGACTGTTGTCCATGTGCTTGGGTTCGCCTATCACGAACACATCCACAAGCTCCTTGGCGCAGTAGGCTTTCAGGAAATCCAGCAGCTTCTGACGCTCCACCGTGGCCAGCCCCGTGGCAATGATACGCTCGGGGTCGCTCGTGGCAACTCCGCAACGTTTTATTCCATAGTCTATTGCAATGATGCGTCCCATGTCGTGCTACTCTGAAACGGGATGCAAATTTACGAAAAAAAAGCGAAACATCCCCGAAAAAATATATTATCCACAAATAACGTGCCAACGGCACGTCATCATCTACAGCCCCAACGGGGCATAACATTGCATAACACGGTACTGCCGAAGGCTGCAAACACCCGCAAAGATGAAAATATGGATAGTGCGCAAGCGCAGCGCAGTGCCGTTCAACAGGCTGTATATCCTCAATGCCCCAGAGGGGCATGACAGCGGTAGCCAGCCAATTCATTGGCTGGTAAATAGACAACAAAACACATGCGTGCCGTTAGGTGAAGAAAGTCCAGTGGACTTTCGATAGCGCAGCGGAGAACAACAAATACGACATAATGCAGCCAACATACGCATCTTGTCGCGTACCTAAAGGCACGCTGATAATATAACCACACCGCCGTTCCAGCCATTGAAATGGCTGGCTAACATTGTCCGATGCCTACGGCATCACAGGTAGTGGTGTGTTTGCGCCATCACTCGGCTATATATCAATATTTTATGCAATAAAAAGCAACCGTTTTCAGAACTGCTTAACACCCCGATTTTGATATATAGAACGTAAAGCGTAAGTATATAGTTGATAAGGAGTTGGTGGGACCAACTCCTTATGTACTCTTTATATACTCTATATGTACCCTTTGTTTGCCTTGAATGGGTATCGGAACAGGCGGCGAAGATATGTCGGATTGCGCCTGACAGGTTATGGTGTAAATTTCGGAATGCAACTGGTAGGTTTGGGAGAGAATTGCGGATTGCAACCATCAGTTTTTTGTAAAAATTGCGGATTGTAATCAGCAAAAATGCTATTATTTTATTACAATTAAAAGATTTTTAGTATCTTTGCATTTTAAAGAATAGGGATAAAAAAGATATGAAAAAGCTTGTAGATGCTTATTATCAGCAGCTTGGACTTGTGAATACCAGGTTTGTACGCTATCTTCACGACAAGATTCCGTGGCAAAACAACCTGAATTTGATACTTGGCTGCCGCGGTGTTGGCAAGACTACATTGATGTTGCAGCATATCCTCCTCAGCAAGGAGGAGGACACATCGCTGTATGTCACCTCGGACCATCCCTATTTCACATCTACCACATTGCTGGACTTGGCCGAATACTTCTACAACCACGGTGGCAGGCAGCTGTATATAGACGAGGTGCACAAGTACCCCGGGTGGTCGCGCGAGGTGAAGGCCATTCACGACACATATCCGGCGTTGAAGCTTGTGCTGTCGGGCTCTTCGATGATAGACATTATACGTGGTCTGGAGGTCGACCTGAGTCGTCGCGCCTTGGTTTACAGGCTTGAGCCTATGTCTTTCAGGGAGTATGTAAACTTCACCCAAGGCACAGACATACAGCCGTGCAGCCTCGACAGCATCTTGGCGGGCAAGGTTCGCGACATTGGCGGGTTGGATCACCCGTTGCAAAGGATGGACGAGTTCCTGAAAACAGGTAATTATCCGTTCCTGGGTCACCCCGAATTCCAGCAGCGTCTGGATGCGGTGGTGTCGCAGACATTGGATGTGGACATTCCCAATCAGGCCAATATCTCGCTTGCCACGGCAAGGAAGCTGAAGAAACTGATGTATGTTGTGGCTCAGAGCACGCCGTTCAAGCCCAACTACTCCAATATAGGGCGTACCCTCGAAATGGACCGTGCCATGGTGGCAGAGGTGATGTCGTACATGGAGCGTGCAGGACTTCTGCGCCTGCTGCGCGAGGATGACGACATAATGGACCGTTTCACGAAGGTGGAGAAGGTGTACCTGAACAATACCAACCTTTGCTATTCGCTGTGCGACGACGAACCCGATAGGGGCACTCTGCGCGAGACGTTCTTCTTCTCGCAGGTGGCCACGGGGCACCGCGTCTCGGCATCGCCTGTGGCTGATTTCATTGTCGACGGTCACACGTTTGAGGTGGGTGGCCGTAACAAGACGCGCAAGCAGGTGGCGGGCGTCAAAGATGCTTATGTCGTCAAGGACGACACGCTGTACCCTTATCTGAAAATCATACCTCTATGGATGTTCGGACTCCTCTACTGAGGAACCTGGCGGCATAGGGTGGAGATTTACCATGCTATACTGCCTCAGAGTTGCCAGAGGGGGAGGTCGAGGTGGGACTCGACGGTGGATTCGACGGCGTCGTCGAGGAGGGGGAAGAGGTCGCGGCTGAGGAGTGCCTCGAGCTGGTCGACGGTGCAGGCGCGCGAGCGCAGGGGCTGGCGGCTGCTGTCGTTGGCGAAGGTGAAGGCGATGGCTGCGTAGCTGTCGCCGCAGGGGACGAGGAGTGCTTTGAAGAAGGCGTCGGGGATGGCTACATGTGCCGCGCCTATGGTGCCGTGGGCGCAGGAGTCGAATATCGGTCCGCAGACGACATAGACCCGTCCGAAGCGGCGTGCCCACTGGCGCACTTTCTTCTCGAGGTTGCACCAGTCCTGACCGTTGAGGTCGTGGTTTTGCGGGCAGATGTTGGTGAAGAAGTGGCTCTGCCAGTAGGCTTTCTCCGACCACCGCAGGTCGGCCTTGGGCACCATGTGGCCTTTGTCCCATCCGGAGTGGGAGTAGTCCTCGCGCGAGGACTGCCGTCCTTTGACGTTGGGGTCGCGGCTGAACTGCGAGCCTTTGCCGGTGTAGGTCTGCACGAGCTCTTGGGCGGTGAGCTCGTAGGCCACCCAGTCGGGCACGAGGGTGGTGTGGTTGTAGGCCACGGTGAACCCTTCGTACACGATGATGTCTTCGGCCTCGCTGGCGGCAGGCAGCTCGAGCTGCAGGGTATCGGCCTGCCGTGCGGGCTGTGGGTTGCGGCACTGCGCCGCCATGGCGAGGAACGCTACGCAGAGCACTGCGGCCATGGGGATAATGACGAAAGCTTTCTTTTTCATAGATTATATAACGTATAATAAGCTGAAATGGTTTTAACGTTAATTCCCATTAATTAATAGGAAGTTCTAATAATTCATTTTTATGGTTATGCCCTTACAGGGCGTGTTATTGTAACTTGCTGATTTACCTAAGGCGGTGCCTTGGGCTATATTTATCATTGCCCTTTCAGGGCTGTTTTTTAGAGGTTGTCTAATCGTTAATTATTATGGTTGGCGATGGCGAAGAAGAAGTGTGCCGCCGTGTCGATGACGGCGTCGGGGAAGTCGTAGTCGGGGTGGTGCAGCTCGAGGTGGTCCTCGCCTGCGCCGATGCCGAAGAAGGCTCCCGGCCAGAGGGTGAGGTAGTTGGCGAAGTCTTCCGACCAACGGAACGGCTGTTGTATCAGCTGATGGTCGAAGCCCTGCTGACGGGCTATGCGGCCAAGGATGTCGACGAGCGAGGCACTGTTCTCGGTGGCGCGGAAGGTGTCGTGGAGGGTGTGGGAGAGAGTGAGGCCGTTGCTGTCGGCAAGGGCTTGCGCAGTGCTGAGTGTGGCGTCGAGCAGCCGCTGCATGGCGTTGTTGGTGAATGCGCGGAGGGTGTAGTGTATGTCGGCGCTACCTGCCGATATGCCGTAGTCGTTGCCGCCCAGCGAGAGTCCCACGAGGGTTGTCTGCATGAAGTCGGCGTAGTTGTCGGGCGAGGTGTTGAGCGAGGCCATGCACTGCATGAACGCGGCGGCGGCGAGGCCCGGGTTGATGCCTTTCTCGGGCGTGGAGGCGTGGGTTTGCCTGCCTTGCAGGTGCAGGCAGATGCCTGTGGAGGCGGCGGCGAAGGTGTTGCTGTTGAACACGAGCCGTCCCAAGGGGAATCCCGGCAGGTTGTGCAGGCCGAAGAAGGCGCGGATGTCGTATTGCTGCAGCAGGCCGCTGTCGATGAGCTTCTGCGAGCCTGCGCCAGTCTCCTCTTCGGACTGGAAGCAGAGGACGATGCAGCGCTGTGCCGGACGGTGGGCGTCGACGAGTGCGGCGAGGTGCAGGAGGATGGCGGTGTGGCCGTCGTGGCCGCAGCAGTGGCCGTAGGGGAGGGCGTCGGTGTCGGCGCGGAAGGCTATGGCGGGGAGCGACGGCGAGCCCCACGAGGCTATGACGCCGTAGCCGCCCACGTGGGTGTGCAGGGCGTCGGGGTGCAGCGACGAGAGGAAGCTGACGATGGTGTCGTGGGCGAAGCACTCGTTGCCCGAGATGCCCGGGTGTTGGTGCAGCTGATGGCGGAGGTCGATGGTGTTTGGAGTCATTATTCGGAAGATATAGATGCGATAGAAGGGATAGATACGATAGCGGTGATAGAGAGGATAGATATGATAGATGCAATAGATGTGATAAAATGTGGTGCGTCAGCCACTTAAAATTTAAGACTTAAAACTTATAACTTATAACTAACATTTGTGCGCCTGTACGAGTTCTTTGAAGCGGCGGCCGCGCTCCTCGAAGTTCTTGAAGCTGTCGTAGCTGGCGGCGGCAGGCGAGAGGAGGCAGGCGTGGCCGGGCTCGGTGTTGGCGAAGCACCAGTCGACGATGGCGGCGTAGTCGTCGCTGACAATCCAGCGCTGTGATGCCGAGGCGTGGGGCTGCCATAGGTCGAGGATGCGGCGTCCGGCCTGTCCCACAAAGACGAGGTTGCGCAGCGGATGTGTGGCGAGGTAGTCGACGAGCGGCGTGTAGTCGATGCCGCGGTCGAAGCCGCCGAGGATGAGCGTGTCGACACCCGGCAGGGCCTCGACGGCGGCGATGGTGGCCTGCGGGATGGTGGATATGCTGTCGTTGTAGAATTGTATGCCGCCGCGGTCGGCGAAGTGTTCCATGCGGTGCTCCAGGGCCTTGAATGTGCCGACGATTTGCGCGAACTGCTCATGGTCGATGTCGAAGCCTTTCAGGGCGTGCCACACGGCGAGGATGTTGCACAGGTTGTGGTCGCCCACCAGGGTACGCGGCAGCTCGGCAATCCAGTGCAGAGGCTGCCCGGGCTGGGTGTCGGCGATGCCGTAGGCTACGGTGGTGGAGGGTATGCTGAGCGAGCCCGCGAGGGCGGCAAGGTCGGCGTTGTCACGGCAGTAGACGAAGAGGCTGTCGGGCGACTGCTTGAGGGCGATGTTCATCTTGGCCATCTGGTAGTCGAGGTAGCTGCGGTAGTGGTCGAGGTGCTCTTGGAAGAGGTTGAGGAGTATTGATATCACAGGTGCACGGTGGATGTTCTCGAGTTGGTGGCACGAGAACTCGGCGACGACCAAGGTGTTGTCGTCCATCGAGGGGATGATGTCGAAGAGGGGTATGCCTATGTTGCCGGCTAGGAGCGCTGAGTACTCCGTCTCTTTGAATATGGTCGACAGGGCGTGGTACAGCAGGCTGGTGGTGGTGCTCTTGCCCTTGGTGCCTGTAACGCCTATGGTGGCGTCGCCGTAGCAGCGCAGGAAGATGTCGGTTTGCGAGGTTATGATGTCGGTGCTGCAGATGCCGTCGAAGATGAACGTGGGGATGCCAGGCGACTTGATGATGAGGTCGTAGCCTTTGGCGGCCTCGCGGCAGATGTTGTCGTTGCCTTCGGCAATGGCCACGTCGGCCTGCGGCAGCAGCTGTTGTATAAGTCGGTGGCTGCTCTTGCCCTCGCGGCCGTAGCCTGCAAGGAGTATGCGCTTGCCTTCGAGAATATGTTTAAGCTTCTGTTCGCGAAATAATTCCATTGGTGGTTCTAAGTTTTAAGTTGGGCTACTGAATACGCACCGCGTCGGCGAGTATCGACAGCTGCGAGGCGGAGAGGTTGTGCTCGCTCAGCAGCGTGTGGAGCGGGGTGGCGGGAGGCTGCGGGCGGTAGTTGCGCAGCAGCGCGGGACGGCTCTCGGGCTGCGGGTACCAGCGGTCGATGGCCATGGCCAGTGCGCTGTTCACCTCCGACACGGTGCCCACGCACTCGAACGGCTTGGTGTCGGCGTGGCCGGTCAGCTGCTCGAAGTATTGCGCCATGTCGGGGTCGTCAAGCATACATTTGCCGAAGATGGCGTCGAGCCGCTGCGGCGGTATGAAAGGCGAGAGGATGGTGTAGACGAAGAGGCACTTAGGGCAGCGGCCGCACCAGATGTCCTGCTTGCTGCCCGCGTTGCAGCTCTTGAACACGTCGAAGTACGCCTCCTGGCGGCTGAAGAGCATGGCAATCTGCAGCTCGTTGAGCGGCCGCAGGAAGCTGAAGTAGTTGAAGTCGGCCGAGATGTATTGCCTTACATAATTGCGGAAGTCGTTCTCGAACTCCAGCGACTTGGAGTACTGGTGGTTTATCTCGGTGCCTATCACCGTGGCCTCGTTGGCGCTGCTCTCGTTCGAGAGGGCTATGTTGCGACGGCCTGTGAGGGCGGCGGTCAGTAGGGTGTAGAAGGCCAGCAGGGCCGAGAAGGGGGTGTGGCCGTTGAGGCAGCCCTTGCTGTTGAGGTCGAGCATCACGGGGTCGAGGGTGCGTTGTATGACAACGGTGTCGTCGTCGGCGAAGCCCCCTTTGGCAACGCATTCGGTGGTGGCGCCGCGTGGGTTGACGATAAGCGGCCGGATGTCGGCTCCGGCGTTGCGCAGCAGCTCGAGGGTGACCACCGAGTCCTTGCCGCCGCCCACGGGAACCATGTAGCTGTCGTCAAGCCGTATGCCAAGCGGGCGGCACGGCGCGGTGCCTTCGGACACTATCTGCATGAAGTCGTCCATGGTGGCATGTATGCCGTTGGTGTAGAAGAACTCGCCGAGGCCGTTGAAGTACAGCTTCTTCCAGAAAGCAATCTGCCCCTCGTCCAGCATGCGCTGACGTATGCGCACCGTTGGCGGACAGAGGCATTTCCAGTAGCTGACAAGCTCAATCATGCCGATGTGGAACACAAGTGAGTCGATGATGGCGTGGTCCATAGGCGGGCGCATGAACGGACGCAGGGGTATGTGTGCCGTCGGGCGGAAGTGAATTTTGTCGCCTACGCTGAAATTAAACGCCATATCCATGCCCGAATCGGAGAATGAATACTCGAAAGATTCGTAAGACATTTCCGGAAAGGTGAGGCGCAAGGTGTTGTATTTCTTTTGGTTGTTCATGACGGTGCTGGGTTGATGACGGTGGGGTTGACTCTTTTTTACGGTCGGGTGCCGTTTTTTTCGTATTTTTGCATAACTTTTTGCAAAGATACTTCTTATTCTGCGCACAGAGGATGATTTTTTGCGGCGGCGGTGCGCACGCGGAGTGGCAAATGTCAGGTAAAGAAATGTAACAAATATAAAAACAATACATTATAATGAAAGTTAGAAGTCGCTTTTGTTTAAAATCTGTTGAAAAAAAATTGCTTGTCGCGGCGGTGCTGTCGCTGTTTTTTGCCGTCGCGCCCACTCGCGGACAGGTATCCTTGAGCTTGTCGAGGGGTGCGGGCTATGCCATGCAGCGCGACCTGGGCGTGTCGCCAATCAGTTACCAAGGCCTGGCCGGACGCATGGGCCTGGGCGTCGACGTGCGCCTTCCGCGCTGGAGCATCGAGATTGACCGAGGCACTCTGGCGGCACTCTACGAGAGTGGCACCTTTGGCGAGGACGGCAACAGCATGGGCTACGGCATAAGCAGCTGCCAGGAGGTGTGCGCCCTGCGCCAGATGTGGACTCACGGCCGCTGGCTGCTGATGGCGGGCCCGATGCTGTCGAGCAACCTTGCGCTGAAGCTCAACCCCGAGCTCTTCAACGCCAGCTTCGGCCTGTCGGGCTTCGCGTCGCTGTCGCTCAAGGGGCGTATATGCTTCGACTTCGGACGCGAGGACGAGGACTACCGTCACTACCGCTTCCGCTTCTACGGTCAGCAGACCCTCTCGCCCATGACGCTCGCCGTGCGCCCGGGCTACAGCTACATCGACAACTACTCGGGCACCACCGACCAGCTGTCGGCCTTTCTGGAGACCTACGAGCTGATGGCCCTTGCCGCGGCCGAGTGGCACTCCGAGCTCGGCGTAAAGATGCAGATGCCGAGCGGCAACCGCATCGGCCTGGCCTACCGCTGGGACTACTGCACCACCTACAATGCCGGCGCATGGCGCTTCGACGAGGCGTTCCACATGGCCGTTGCCTCATTCGACTTTATCCTGAAATAGTTCCAAGCTATAAGTTCTAAGTTATAAGTTTTTAGTTCTAAGTCTATCGATTCTATCATATCTATCCCATCTATCGTATAAAAACCAATCATGATGAAAACCAGAATATTATTGTTGGCAATTACTGTATCGTTCTGCTTCGCCTCGTGCGAGAAACTGCTCATGCCGCCCGACGCGGAATCAACCCCCACGGCCACCTTCGACTACCTGTGGGACAAGGTGGACAAGCAATACGCCTTCTTCGACGTGAAGAACGTCGACTGGCAGGCCGTCTACGACAGCCTGCGCCCGAAGGTCAACGACAAGATGTCGGACGACAGCCTTTTCGCGGTGCTCTCGGCCATGCTCAACTGCCTGGACGACGGCCACGTCAACGTCGTGTCGCCCAACGACGTGTCGCACTGCCAGGGCGTCTTCTCGCGCATGATAAACAACACCAACTACGACGAGAACATAGTGATGCAGAACTACCTCAAGGCCAACTACCACACCACGGGCGGCTTCATGTGGAACACGCTGCGCGACGGGCGTGTGGTGTACGTGCGCTACAGCTCGTTCTCCAACTCGGCCAGTCCCAAGTATTTCCAGTACATACTTAACGCTAACCCCAACGCCGAGGCGTTGATTCTCGACATGCGCCAGAACGGCGGCGGAAGCATCGTGAGCGAGTGGGACCTGCTGTCGTGCATCGCGCATCCCGACAGCCTTAAGCTGTATACCAGCCAGATAAAGAACGGTCCGGGCCGCAACGACTTCACCACGCCGGTGGCGGTGTATGCGCCCGACACTACGTCGGCCTGCAAGCCGTGCGGCCTGCCCATAGCGGTGCTTACCGACCGCGGCACCTACAGCGCGGGTTCGTTCTTCACGCTGTGCGCCAAGGAGTACCCCAACGTCATCGTGATGGGCGACACCACGGGCGGCGGCCTCGGCCTGCCCAACGGCGGACAGCTGCCCAACGGCTGGCGCTACCGCTTCAGCATCACGCGCACCCTGGCCAACGACGGCCGCAACTACGAGAACGGTGTGCCTCCCGACACGGTGGTGCGCCTCATACCCGGCCAGACCACGCAGGACAACGTGATAGAGCAGGCCTGCCAGTGGTTGGTATCTAACATCGCAGCCAAATGATCGACAAGTTCCTTATAAGGGCTAGCTATCCCAACTTCTTCATGGTCAAGCTCTATGCCGACCATGGCGCCGAGGTGTTCAACCACGACAGCGAAGACCCCGCCAACCCTCTGGAGGGCAACAAGCCTGGCACGGTGATATACCATCTCGAAGGCACGCCTGCCGACATGCTGCAGGAGCTGCCCCCAAGGTGGTACGACATGTACTACATGCTGAAGAGCCGTGGTGCCGAGCAGGCCGAGTTCCTGCAGATGCTGCTCGAGGAGAGCAACGGCGCAGGCGAGGCCACCAAGGCCAGGCTCGAGGCGCTGCGCAGCGCCTTCAGGCAGGACTGTGTGAACTACGTCCGCGACCATCCCCTCTACGAGGACGCGACCCTCGTTACCACCCTCACCCAGGGCGACTTCACCGACGAGGCGATAAGCCACAAAGGGCGCATGCTGCTCGACCTTACGCGCAACTGCTACCCCGTGCCCGATTTCTGCATCATAACCTCGGAGGCCTTCATGCAGCCCGAGCGCCTGCACGACGTGCTCGAGAAAGCCATCGCCAACCTCGAGGTGATGACCCACTCGCGCTTGGGCGACACGCGCAATCCCCTGGTCTTCGCCATCCGCTGCGCCATGCCGCAGTATATCCCCGGCCTCATGCCCACGCTGCTCAACATAGGCGTTACGCGACGCGCCTACGAGGCCCTTCGCGTGAACCATGCCGACAGCATGGCCAACAGGGTCTACCTCAGCACCCTGCACTCGGTGAGCGAGATGCTGGGCATAGAGCATAAATACGACGAGAGCGACATAGAGCTGAGCGACGAGATGCAGTACATGCGCATAGCGCAGATGGAGAAGCGCATAACCGCCGCGCGCGACGACGGCGAGCGCCTCCTCACCGACGCCCACTACCAGGCATTGCAGCTGATGCGCTACGTGCGCGACTTCTACATACAGAACCAGGACCTTATACTCACCTTCATGCAGGGCAAGCAGGCCTACCCGTCGTTCATCCTGCAGCGCATGGTGTGGACCATAGGCAACAACGAGTCCTACCCGGGCGTGCTCTACAGCCGCCACAGCCGCACCGGCAAGGGGCGGCAGATAGAGTCGTACCGCAACATCTTCGGCGAGGAGATTATGACGGGCGACGTGTCGTCGGAGGACATACAGTACTTCGACCGCTACGAGATAAAGTCGGTCTTCCCGGCCGTGTACCATTTCGACCCCCTGCTCAAGAAGCTCGAGACGCGCTACAAGAGCCCCGTGACCATCGAGTTCGCCGTCGAGACGCGCCCCCATCAGGTCAGCCTCTTCTCGGTGCTGCAGCTCAATATGTCCGAGATGACCGGCCGCGCCGCCCTCCTGTCGTCCATAGACATGTACAACGCGGGGCAGATACTGGCCAGCCATGTGATGGACCTCATCAAGCCCTACCACCTGCGGCAGATAGTGTCGTCGTCGATCGACGACCGCTCCCTGTCGCGCCTCCAGTTCTTCGGCAAAGGGCTCAGCGTGCTGCCCCGCACCGCCATAAGCGCCACCCTCTGCTTCTCGGCCGCCACGGCGCGCATACTCAAGTCGCGGGGCGAGAACGTATGCCTCTGCCAGGAACGCTTCATACCCGAAGACACCATAACCCTCAACGAGGTCGACGCCATCCTCAGCATGACCCCGGCGGCCATCCACGTGGTCACCGCCTGCCGCGGCTACGGCATACCGGCATTCATGGACCTCCACAGCTACGGCATACGCAAGGACGGCTACCGCCTCGTCAACGAGGAGGGGCTGGTGCTCAACGAACTCGACAAGGTCACCGTCTCGAGCAAACGGCAGACCATCTACAAGGGCGTGGCCGCCTTCAAGCCGGCACGCTTCACCAAATACCTGCACGGCGACAACGTGGCCCTGGAGCCCGACGAAGAGGAGTTCTTCCACGACATGAAGCTGGCCTACGAGCAGTACCAGCAGCTCGTCACCTCCGAGCAGGTGTTCTACATCAACGACGTCAACAAGCTGGCGCGCCTCATACGCTGCGACCTGCAGAACAAGCCCGAGGTGGCGCGCGGCATCGTCAACAACTGGTATTCCGAGCATGCCGACCTCTACATCAAGCAGGTGCTGGCAAGCAAGATGGGCGACCACCAGGACCAGTCGCGGGTGTTCAACCTCCTCACCAACAGCAACAAGACCGAGTTCTTCCGCAAGGCGGTGCACGAGTGCCTCGCCACGGGGCTCACAGGTCTGCGGGCGGGCTCGTTCATGCTCGGCCGCTTCGTGGCCAAGCCGTTGCCCGTGGCGGTGTGGAACGGCCTCAGCGACAGCATCGTCGCCTTCCTGCTCAACGAGTACGTGCTCTACGAGAAGTACCTGCATGTGCTCGACGAGGTTGGCGAGATACGCCTGGCGCGGGCCCATTCGCGCATCGAGACCGAGGGCATCGACAACATGGTTATCGACAACTTCGACCTCAACAACTTCGCCCCGCTGGTCTATGCCACGCACGACTGGGAGCAGATAGCCCGCGACCTCGAGCAGATGGAGCACCAGGACAATACGCACCTCCTCGTCGAGCGCCTCTCGCGTCCGCCCGAAGAGATCTACGACCTCACCAAGCCCTGGAAGCGTGCCCAGATCAACAGCCTCCTCAAGCTGTAGCCCTGTTTCTCCGTCAGATTTTAAAAGATTGCAAAAGAGTTATGATTGCGGGCCCGTTGCATGCGAACCCTGAATAAGGCATTGGACTGGCTATAACAGCCCCGGCGGGGCTGAATTTCAATAACCCCTGACAAGCGAAGCGCAGTCTGGGGTCCGTAGTGCCTCTAAAAAAATGCGTGCCGGAGGTACGCGACCTCGAAGAGCCAGTCATACGCAAAACTAAACGAAAATACCGTTCACGGAGCAAAATCCGGCACAGGCACCACCGAGGATGCACTGACCACTGCAACATGTTTAGTATCAAACAGCTATGCTGCCATCAGCATGGCTGTTGTTTTTTTGTACAAAGCCCGATTTTGGTATATAGAACGTAAATCGTAAGTATATAGTTGATAAGGAGTTGGTGGGACCAACTCCTTATGTACTCTTTATGTACTCTATATGTACCCTTTGTTTGCCTTGGAATCGGGGTGCGGAATGCCCAAAAATGGGAGGTCAAATGTTCCCGAAAAGGGGGTGAAGAGTCCCCGAAAAGGGGGTGAAGAGTCCCCGAAAAGGAGGTGAAGCGTCCCCGAAAAGGAGGTGAAAAGTCCCCGAAAAGGAGGGGGCGTGTACAAGAAAAGGGGGTGAAGAGTTTCCGAAAAGGAGGTGAGGTGTTCATGAAAAAGGGGGGGGAGGTGTTCATGAAAAGGGGGGAGGGATGTGCTTGGAAGAGGTTGTTTTTATTGTTATAGTTATGAAAATAATGTGTATATTTGCACAATCCATATTGGTGGGTGTTTTTATTGTGTGGAATGGGCGAAACGCATGCGCGTCAGTGTGTTAGGGGCAGGTGGTTGTTGCTTGGATGTGTGCGGATAAACGGAATAAATGTTATAGAAACAATAAAGTGATATGAAAAGAACAGTTCTGTTGATGCTATTTGCCGTGCTGACGGTTGCCGTGCAGGGGCAGGGGTTCAGGTGGGTGCAGTCGTACACCGGGTCGGACGGCACCAGCGAGCGCAAGAACGACATCGTGGGCTCGTGCGTCGACTCGGAAGGCAACATCTACATTTTTGGTTCTTTCTCGCCTGAGGCCACGCTCTGTGGCGAGCGCCTGCTGCCGCCGGAGATAGTTACGGACAACAGCAAGAGTATCCTGGTTGCCAAGCTCTCGCCTGCGGGCGAGTTGGTATGGCACAAAGCCATCTACACTACACACAACACCTA
Source organism: Bacteroidales bacterium (assembly GCA_017962615.1). Lineage (GTDB taxonomy): Bacteria > Bacteroidota > Bacteroidia > Bacteroidales > P3 > Colimorpha. Next base: position 32,913 of record JAGCUZ010000035.1, read on the forward strand.
TGCGTATGGCTTCAGCGAAGTGGGCGACAGCGCCTTTATGATTATGGTGGGCCTTAAACTGTCGCACAACATGGGCGGATTTCTGTATTATCTCGACACCCTGCTCACTGCTGCCGACGCGGGCTATTTGAAAACAAACGACAGCATTTTCGGCAACGTCCCATCAAATGCCTTTATAACCTTCGACCACGACGGCAACGTGCTGGAACAGCACATCATCGACGTGGGCTATATAGACACCACAGGCCTTGA
>JAGCUZ010000036.1 GCA_017962615.1 Bacteroidales bacterium
ATGGTCGATGGGATAGCTCACACGGGTGTTCTCGGTGACGCTCTTGTCGGCGAAGTCAATCTTGCCGTTGGCGTCGACCGTGACGTTCTCGAGGAGGGCGTTGCGGCGGATGGCGTTGTAGATGTCGGGCTCGCTGTCTTTGTCGAGGTTGATGACCTTGGCGTAGCAGCCGCCTTCGAAGTTGAAGACGCCTTCTTCGTCCCAGCCGTGCTCGTCGTCGCCTATGAGGAGGCGCTTGGGGTCGGTGCTGAGGGTGGTCTTGCCTGTGCCGCTGAGGCCGAAGAATATGGCGGTGTTCTTGCCTTCCATGTCGGTGTTGGCCGAGCAATGCATGGCGGCGATGCCCTGCAGTGGCAGGTAGTAGTTCATCATCGAGAACATGCCTTTCTTCATCTCGCCACCGTACCATGTGTTGAGGATGACCTGCTCGCGGCTGCTCACATTGAAGGCCACGCAGGTCTCGCTGTTGAGGCCCAGTTCTTTGTAGTTCTCAACCTTGGCCTTACTGGCGGTGTAGACGGTGAAGCTCGGCTTGAAGTCTTTGAGTTCCTCGTCGGTGGGTTTGATGAACATGTTGCGCACGAAGTGTGCCTGCCATGCCACTTCCATGATGAAACGCACGGCGATGCGGGTGTCTTTGTTGGCGCCGCAGAAGGCGTCGACCACGAACAGGTCCTTGTCGCAGAGCTCCTTCTTGGCCAGGTCTTTCATCTGCGCCCACACCTCTTCGCTCATCGGGTGGTTGTCGTTCTTGTACTCGGGCGTGGTCCACCACACGGTGTTCTTCGAACCCTCGTCCATGACGATATATTTGTCCTTGGGTGAACGGCCGGTGTAGATGCCGGTCATCACGTTGATGGCATCGAGCTCGGTGAGCTGGCCTTTGTCGTAGCCGGTGAGGCTGGGGTCCATCTCGAATTTGAAGAGCTCTTCGTACGAAGGATTGTAGCAGAGATTCTTCGTGCCTTTGATGCCGAGCGACTCAAGGTCGCGGATAATCTTGTCGTTCATATTGTTATCTTATAAATTAATATCGGTTTGATGCCTTGTACAGCCGTGCGGTGCTAAGTTTCGGAGGTGCTTCTTTTTCAACAAGGAATGCCGCGATGATATTCGCGGCATTCCTTTGTATTATATACATGGAAGTACCCGCAAGTGGTTACTTGCGCTCCGCACGTATGGCAGCCTGAGCCGCTGCGAGCCGTGCAACAGGTACGCGGAAAGGACTGCAGCTGACGTAGTTGAGACCGGCTTTGTAGAAGAACTCCACCGACACGGGGTCGCCGCCGTGCTCGCCGCATACGCCGCACTTCAGTGCGGGACGTGTGGAGCGGCCGCGCTGCACGCCTATCTCGACGAGCTGACCGACGCACTCCTGGTCGAAGGTGTTGAACGGGTCGGCGGGGATAATCTTCTCGTCGATATACTTGTGGACGATGGCGTTGACGTCGTCGCGGCTGAAGCCGTAGGTCATCTGCGTAAGGTCGTTGGTGCCGAAGCTGAAGAACTCGGCAACGCCGGCAATCTTGTCGGCCACCAGTGCGGCACGCGGTATCTCGATCATTGTGCCGAACAGGTAGTTGATGGTGACGCCGTACTTCTTCTCGACCTCGCCTTTCACGCGCGTAGCAATATCTTTCTGATGCTTGAGCTCGAGGGCGTTGATGGTGAGGGGAACCATGATCTCCAGATGGGGATCCTGCCCCTCTTTCATCAACTCGGCCGTTGCGCTGAAGAGCGCGCGGAACTGCATCTCGGTAATCTCGGGATAGACGATGCCCAGACGCACACCGCGCAAGCCCATCATGGGGTTCACCTCGTGGAGGGCCTCCACGCGTGCATGCAGGTCGTCGAACTCCATGTGGCGCTCTTTGGCCACGATGCGCTGCTTCTCTTCGGTCTGCGGAACGAACTCGTGTAGCGGCGGGTCCATAAGCCTGAAGGTAAGAGGCTTGCCGTCCATCACCTTAAGTGTTGCTTTGGCAAATTCTTTCATATCGGGCTCGAGGTCGTTGAGAGCCGTAACACGGTCGACGGCGTTGTTGGCGAGAATCATGTTGCGGAGTTTCTCGAGAGGTTTCTCGCTGTTCTTGCCGTAGAACATGTGCTCGATGCGGAACAGTCCGATACCTTCGGCACCGAAGCTGACGGCGCGGAGAGCGTCTTCGGGGTTGTCGGCATTGGTGCGGACACCCATGGTGCGATACTTGTCGACGATGGTCATGAACTGCTGGAAGAGAGGATTCTCGGTAGCGTTGATCATCTTCACCTCCTCGGCATACACCCAGCCCTTGGTACCGTTGAGGGCAATGACGTCGCCCTCTTTGAACTGGCGGTCGCCGATGGTGACGATGCCGTTCTCGAAGTCGATCTTCACGGCCTCGCAACCCACGATGCAGCACTTGCCCCAGCCACGAGCCACGAGGGCGGCGTGCGAGGTCATACCGCCGCGGGCGGTAAGGATGCCGCTGGCGGCACGCATACCCTCGACGTCTTCGGGGTTGGTCTCCTCGCGGACGAGGATGCATTTAACCTTGGCAGCCTCATACTCTTTGGCCTTCTCGCTGGTGAGGGCGATGGCACCGAAGCTGCCGCCAGGACCTGCGGGCAGACCCTTGGCGATGACCTGATGCTTCTTCTCGTCGCTGGCGTCGAGGATGGGGTGCAGCAGTTCGTCGAGCTGCGACGGGCTTATGCGCAGCACCACCTCTTTCTCGTCAATCAGGCCTTCCTTGAGCATGTCGGTGGCCATGGTGAGGGCGGCGACGCCGGTGCGCTTGCCAACGCGGCACTGCAGCATGTACAGCTGGCCGTCCTGGATGGTGAACTCTATGTCGAGCATGTCGTGGAAGTTGTGTTCCAGCACCTCGCGGACATGGCACAGCTCGTCGTATGTCTTGGGCATAAGCTCCTGCATGGACTGCATGTGCTTGTTCTGCTCGTTCTTGGTCTCGTTGTTGAGGGGGTTGGGGGTACGGATACCGGCCACCACATCCTCGCCCTGGGCGTTGATGAGCCACTCGCCATAGAACTGGTTGTCGCCGGTAGCGGGGTTACGTGTGAACGCCACACCCGTGGCGCTGTTGTTGCCCATGTTGCCGAACACCATGGCCTGCACGTTGACGGCGGTGCCCCAGTCATCGGGGATGCCTTCGATGCGGCGGTAGCTGATGGCCTTCTTGCCGTTCCACGATTTGAACACGGCCTTGATGCCGCCTTCCATCTGTGCGCGGGCGTCGTCGGGGAACTCGGTTCCGAGCACCTCTTTAACCTTCACCTTGAAGGCGTCGGCCAGCTTCATAAGATCCTCGGCGGTCAGGTCGGTGTCGCTCTTGTAACCCTTCACGGCCTTGTACTCGTCGAGCATGTCGTCGAGCTGTTTGCGGATGCCTTTGCCGTCGGCGGGTTCTATGCCTTCGGATTTCTCCATCACCACGTCGGCATACATCATAATAAGACGACGATAGGAGTCGTACACGAAACGGGGGTTCTGGGTTCTCTCGAGCATACCGGGGATGGTCTTGCTCGACAGACCAATGTTAAGGACGGTGTCCATCATACCGGGCATCGAGCTGCGGGCACCCGAACGGCAGCTGACCAGCAGGGGGTTGGTCGGGTCGTCGTATTTCATACCCATGATGCGCTCAACATTCTCCATGCCTTTCCATACCTCGTCCATCAAGCCTTCGGGAAGTTGACAATCGTTAGCATAGTAAGCAGTGCAGCATTCAGTAGTAATTGTGAGACCTGCGGGTACGGGAAGTCCAAGCAGACACATCTCGGCCAAGTTGGCCCCTTTGCCTCCAAGGAGGTTTTTCATGTCGGCTTTACCTTCGGCCGTTTTACCGCCAAAGGTGTAAACAAATTTCGTCATATACTTCTATAATTGATTGATTAATATTTTTTTCGCGAAATACAATATTCAAACAACGAATTGCAAAGGTAGGATTTTTTTTCACAACTTTCGGAAAAAAATATCTTCCGACATAAAAAAACAATATAATATTCACCATATATCACGTTGACACACATTTATTTGACCCCAAAACAACATTTTTTTAACTTTGCGTTGCTAACGAAATTTATAGAAAATATATAAAAAAATGCTATCTTTGCATCTTGGAAGCATTATTGTAATTTTATATTAATAACTCAATATGAACAAGTTCCTAATTGTATTTCTCGCGTTTGCCATGTTAATCGGCGGCGTTGACGCCCAAGCCCAGAAGAAAAGCGGCAAGAAAAAGGCCAAGACCCCTCCCCCAGCCCCTGTGCAGACCGAGATAGAGCTGCCGTACAACAGCAGCGACTGCCTCTTCCCCATCGAGCTTAAGCCCGACATCCCCTACGGGCCCACCACCGCCCCCTCGGGCGCCGGCCGAGTGCAGGAAATCATGCGCGACAAGAACAACCCCTACCTGTTCGAGTACGAGCACAACACGGTTTGGTACAAATTCGTGGTGCCCTACTCTGGCAACCTGGAGATAGCCATCACCCCCACCGACCTGAGGGATGACTACGACTTCCTCGTTTATCGCTACACCGATGTGTACTTCAGCAACCACATCATCCAGAACAAGGTGCGCCCCGTGGCCGCCAACCTCTCCACCTTCGACTCGGCCACGCTGGCTGCCATAGCCGCTGCCGCCGCACGTTCGGAGAAGAAGACCACAGCCGCGGGCCAGAACGGGCAGAAAGCCGCTGCCGCCACCAAAGCTCCCGCAAAGGTAAAAGAGCAGAGCTCGCCGGGATTGGCCATAGGCATGTCAGTCACCGAGGGCAAGAAACGCTTCATAGACAAATCCTACACCGACCGCTACGTCAGCTCGATACCCGTGCACAAAGGCGAGATTTACTACATCGTGCTCGACAATAACAACAACACAGGCGCAGGCCACACCATCAAGGTGTCCATCCAGGTAGAGTCGTTCGAGCCCAAGCTGGTCTTCTACGACCCCGTCATGAAGAAAAATATCGATGTCGACCTGCTCATACTCGAGAAGAACACCGACAACCGCCCCATCGTCAAGGAGTCCAGCTTCAAAGGCGGCAAAATCAAGTTTGTGCCCGACTTCGACTACACCCTCTACGCCAAGCGTAACGGCTACTTCTCGATTTACGAGACTTTCAAGGGTAACGTCTTTGCCGAAGACACCCTGCGCCGCTTCGTCATGAACCGCACCACCAAAGGCTCGGTATTCCCCATCACCGACATATATTTCGAGAACGGCGAGTACAAGCTCATGAAAGAGTCGGAGGCGACCCTGGCCAACTATGTGGCCATGATGAGGAACCACCCCAACGTAAAGTTCAACATCAAGGGCTTCGTGCAGACCTACGGCGTTGACATGGAGTACGACCAGACTACTTCGCTCAAGCGCGCCGAGTCCGTACGCGACTACTTCGTATCGCAAGGTATCGAGGCCAGCCGTATGACCGTCAGCGGCATGACCCGCAACGAGATAAAGACCGCCGCCGCGGCCGCCATCAACCAGCAGATGGGCAAGAAAGACGTTAAGATACAGCTCGTCATCACCGAAGTGACACAAGAATAACCCATGGTCTTACATAGTCGTAGCACAAGGCATTGCGGCATCGTTGCCGCATCGCTCCTGCTTCTTGCAGTGGCGATGTTGCCTACCCCCGCGCTCAAAGCGCAGTGCGTGGGCATCCAATACGACTATAGATCAACGAGGCTCGAGCTCGTCAACCGCGAATGGGACACCATCGTGACATGCGACAACCCGTCGATATGGCTCCGCGCCACCATGTTCATGCCCGTCACCAACTTCAACGGCATGTATGTGGTGGAATCCATACCCTACAATCCCCCCGAGCTGTTCGTGTACGGCACACGCCTTAGCGACATCAGCAGCGACGACCAGTTCGACAACGACTACATCACCATCGACTTCCCCTTCGCCTTCTTCGGCTACACCAAGACACGCGCCACCGTGGGTTCCAACGGCGTTGTCACCTTCACCCAAGGCGCACCGCGCAACGGTTGCCCGTGGAGCTACAGCGCAGGTTTACCTTGGACGCCATCTACCCAAGGTGCACCGTCGCGCACTTATATGCTCGACGCCATATACGGCGTGTTTGAGGACACCCACCCCGGATACATACCACAGAACGAGCAGCGACTGAGGGGCATCTTCAAAGGAGTGTCGCCAGCCAGCGACTTCCCCTGCCGCCATGTCACCGTAAGTTGGAGCCGTCTGCCGCTGTTTAGCAACCAAGCCACGCAGGCCACGTTCCACAGCACCTACCAGATTGTGTTCTACGAAAGCACCAACATCATCGAGGTACACGTACAGCAACGCCGTGCCACAAACGGGCAAGGCAACAGCTCGTGGAACGGCGGCAACGGCCTCATAGGCATACAGAACTCCACCGGGCAGCCGCAGCAGCCCAGCGCCGAGACGCCGTTTGTCGTGGCAGGCTCGCCGGCAGCCTTCGCCCCGGGTCTCAACAACAACCTGCCCAACCGCAACCCCTTCACCCACGACGTGGCCAACGAGGCGTGGCGCTTCACCCCTCAAGGCACCACCGACTTCAACGTCATCTGGTACAAAGGCACCGACACCAACGCCGCCACGGCCATCGTGCTGCAAAACCGTAACTACACCGTCAACGGACAAGACTCAATACTCGTAACCCCCGACACGACCACCACCTACACCTGCCGCCTGCAGTTTACCGGCAGCAACGGCTACCACCACGACTGCTGCACCTATATCACCGTGGGCGTCAACTCGAAGGGTTCCATACACCTCTCGGGCGACAACACCACCCTCTGCGAGGGCGACCGTGCCATACTCAACATCACGTGCGACACCACGCCGCGCAGCGTCAGCTGGACATGCAGCGACCCACTCACCGTACCCAACGTGACGCTCCACGGCGACACCGCCTACACCCCGCCGGTCTACTTCCCGCCCAACTCGCGCGGCGACGACAGCATGCTCACCTTCTACGCCACGGCCACCTTCCCCAACGGCTGCGAGCGCACCGACAGTATACAGGTAAAAACCATGCGGCCAATACATCAGGACACCTCGGCGCTGATATGCCGCAACGAGAAGTTCCTGTTCTACGGCGACTCCCTGCAGCTGGAGGGCGACTACGTGCACGTGCTGTACAACGACTACGGCTGCGCCTACAACGACACCCTGCACCTGAGGCTGCGCGACGACAGCTACACCGTCGACTACCAGAGCGACTGCCATCCCTTCACATGGATTGACGGCAACACCTACGACACCTCTAACTACACCGCCACCTACACACTCCACGACCGCTTCGGGTGCGACAGCGTCATGGCCCTCAACTTCGAGCTCGACCGAAGCCTCCACGCCTTGATAGAGGCCACCCCGCGCAACGCCACCCTCGACCAGCTCAACATACAGCTGCGCGACAGGAGCACCGGCAGCAGCTCACGCCAATGGATATTCCCCAACGGCGAGACATCGTCGAGCCCCACCACCTACTACAACTTCCCCGCAAAGGAAGACTCCATCGAGGTGATGCTCGTCGCCACCAGCCGTTACGGCTGTTCCGACACCGACACCATCGTCATCCCCCTGCTCAAGGAGGCCTTATGGGTGCCCAACGTCTTCATGCCCAAGCGTGAGTCGAACAACCGCTTCATAGTGCGCGGCATCGGCATCACATGGGTGCACACCTACGTCTTCCGCCGCACCGGCGAACTGCTCTACGACTGGGAAGGCCTTGACGGCGGATGGGACGGCACCTCCAACGGACACGACTGCAAGGAAGACTCGTATATCTACCTCGTTGAATACCGAACTATTGTCGACCCAGATAAAACACTAAACAAGAAAGGCACAGTACTCCTACTGCGTTAAACATGAAAATAGCCATTGTTGGAGCCACCGGTCTGGTGGGCAGCGTGATGCTGCAAGTATTATACGAACGGGGATTTGCCAACGACGAAATAATAGCCGCAGCATCCGAACGTTCCATAGGCAAAGTAATCAAATACGGCAACCGGCAGCTTACAGTCACCTCCGTCGAGGAGGCCGTAAAGGCCGCCCCGCGCTTCGCCATCTTCTCGGCAGGCGCCGCCGCCTCACGGCAGTATGCACCGGCTTTCGCCGCCGCAGGCACCACGGTCATCGACAACTCGTCGGCCTGGCGCATGGACCCCGGCGTGCCACTCGTGGTGCCCGAAATCAATATCGACAGCGTGCAGAGCGGCCACCGCATAATAGCAAACCCCAACTGCAGCACCATCCAGATGGTGCTCGCCATATCGCGCCTGCACACCGCCTTCGGCATACGCCGCATTGTTGTCTCCACCTATCAGAGCATAACAGGCACCGGCGTCAAAGCCATCCGGCAACTCGAGGCCGAGGAGGCTATAGGCGTGGGCCACAATGACGCACAGCAGCTCATTGCCGACACTCCCCACCCCATGGCCTACCCCTATCCCATATACAGGAACCTCTTCCCCCACGGCGGCGACTTCCTCGACGACGGCAGCACCACCGAAGAGAAGAAGCTCGTCGACGAGACCCGAAAGATACTTGGCGACGACAGCATACTGGTGTGCCCCACCGTGGCACGCGTGCCCGTTGTGGGCGGCCACAGCGAGTCGGTCAACGTCGAATTCCGGCGAGAATACGACATCGACGAAGCCCGCCGCATCATCGCCACCACCCCCGGCGTGGTACTCTACGACGACCCGTCGCGCAACCACTACCCCATGCCCATAATGGCCGAGGGTCGCGACGAGGTGTTCGTGGGCCGTGTGCGGCGCGACAACTCGCAGCCCAACAGCCTCAACCTGTGGGTCGTGGCCGACAACCTGCGCAAAGGCGCCGCCACCAACGCAATACAAATCATGCAAGCATTATCCGGCAATCAATAATCATGAAAAGACATCCTTTAATACTATCCCTTGCTTTGGCCGTCGCCGTTACGGCCCTATTCGCCTCCTGCCGCGAGAACAATGTGATATACAGCGACACGCACACCTTCAAGAACAACACGTGGATGCGCTTCGAGCCCGAGGTGTTCAACGTCGACGTCAGCGACTCCAACGAGTGCTACGACATCTACATGTCGGCACGCCTCGACACCACCGTGTTCAAGGACGGCGACCTGCCGCTCATCATCAACATCTACAACGAGAGCGGCGAGCGCCGCATGTTCAACGGTCACATACAGGTGCGCGACAGCGAGAACCGCCTCCTCGGCAAGACCATAGGCCCCTTCGTCGACGTGTCGGCCAAGGTCACCAAGTATTTCTATTTCAACCGTGCCGGCGTGCACCGCTTCGAGATAAAGAACAACAGCAGCAAATACGAGATGCCCGGCGTGGCCAACTTTGGCCTGCGGCTCGAGAAAACCACCATTGAGTATCCCGATTGATCTTGCTATGATTTGAAACGTTAATTACCGTATAATTACACGTTATTTATCATTAATATTTTTATTTTCAATATATTAATTAACGGCCAATTAATGGAAATTAACGTTAAAACAATTCTTACACGTCTTTGATTGATAAGAGCATCAACCCCAACATCGACCGCATACTGCTGCGGCTGAAGACCATCCCCGAAAAGCCAGGTGTCTACCAGCATCTCGACGCTTCGGGGACGGTGATTTATGTGGGTAAGGCTCGCAACCTGCAGCGGCGCGTCAGCAGCTACTTCAGCCACTACGACGACAAGAGCGCAAAGATAAAGATGCTGGTGCGCAACATCTACGACACCCGTGTAACGGTGGTCGACACCGAGGTCGACGCCCTCCTCCTAGAGAACACCCTTATCAAGCAGCTGCAGCCCCGCTACAACAGCATGCTCAAGGACGACAAGACCTACCCCTACCTCTGCATCACCGACGAGGACTACCCCCGCATACTCTTCACCCGCAACCGCAACCTCCACGGACAGTACTTCGGGCCCTACCCCAACCAGCGCATACTGCGCGAACTGCAGGACATCATACGGCAGCTGTTTGCCTACCGCACCTGCAACAAACCCCTCTTGGCGGCAGCCCTCTCCGCGCCCGGCGGCGACCAGCGCGAACGCCCCTGCATCAAGCACCAGATAGGCCTCTGCAAGGCGCCCTGCGCAGCCCTGCAAAGCCACGACGACTACGTGGCCACCATAGCCGACATACGCGAGATACTCAAAGGCAACTTCGGCAACATACTCGCGCAGATGAAGAAGACCATGTTCGCCCTCTCCGACGAGCTACGCTTCGAGGAAGCCGAGGTACTGCGCCGCAAGATACACCTCCTCGAGAGCTACCAGAGCCGCTCCACCGTGGTGAACACCACAATCAAGGACGTCGACGTGTTCGGCATTGTCAACGACAACCCGCGCTACGCCTATGTCAACATGATGCGCATCAAGAACGGCAGCGTTGTCTACAGTTTCTCCAACGAGATACACAAAAGCCTCGACGAAGACACCCCCACCCTGCTCGCCACCATCGTCCCCGAGCTGCACGAACGCACCGAGAGCACCGCCCGCGAGGTCATAGTTCCCGTCCGTGCCGACGACATCCCCGGCGAGTACCTGCGGCAGACCGTGCCCACACGCGGCGAGCGACTACAGCTGCTGCAGCTCTCCATGCGCAACGCCGAGTCGTACATGCGGCAGTGCAGCCATCAGCGCGCCCTGCTCGACCCCGACGAGGCACAGCAGGACGCGTCGCGCTCCACCACAAGGCTCCTCCTGCGCATACAGCAGGAGCTCCACCTCGACAAGCCGCCCGTCAACATCGAGTGCTTCGACAACTCCAACACCCAAGGAGCCTTCCCCGTGGCCGCCATGGTGCGTTTCACCAACGGCAAGCCCAACAAGAAAGAATACCGCAAGTTCAATATCAAGACCGTCGAAGGCCCCGACGACTATTCGTCGATGGCCGAGGTCATAGAGCGCCGCTACAGCCGCCTCGCCGCCGAAGGCAAGCCCCTGCCCGAGCTGCTCATCGTCGACGGCGGCGCCGGACAGATGGAGATGGCGCGTCAGGTTATCGTCGACCGCCTGGGGCTCGACATCCCCATTGCAGGCCTCGCCAAGGACGACCGCCACCGCACCTCGCAGCTGCTCTACGGCTTCCCGCCCGCCGTCATAGGCATGAAGCCCACCGACCCGCTCTTCCACCTCCTCGAGCGCATACAGAACGAAGTCCACCGCTTCGCCATAACATTCCACCGCGACAAACGTTCCAAAGGAACCATCCGCACGCAGCTGTCCGACATACCCGGCATCGGTCCAAAGACCGCCCACGACCTGCTGCTAAAGTTCGGCTCCGTCAAAGAAGTCAAGCTCAAAGACTTCGCCGAGCTCTCCAAAGCCATCGGTCCCCACAAAGCCCAACTTGTCATCAACTACTTCGCCACCACCGACTGACAATCCTCCGGGTAGATGTACTTGGCCCAGATACCCTTGTAGGTGGTGACCATGGGGTCGTAGTGCTTGTTGGTGAGCTCGACGATGCCACGGTAGTGGCGCAGGATGTTGACGCGGTTGTAGGCCATGGCTTATCGTAGTTGGTTTTGCTGCTGCAGGTTGGCGGTTTGAGAAAATAGGTTTATGCGGTGTCACCCGCTGTCTTGGCGGCAGGGTTTACGTGGCGCTCCACGCAGAGGCACACGACATGGTGCTCCACGGTGGGTTTACGGCACAAGAAGAGCTCCTTCGCAAGAACATAGAGAAACTTGAGCTTGAGCTGAAAAGCCTTGGGCCCTCGTTTTTCGGCAAAGCCGAGACCATTAGCAATATCGCCACCAATATTGCCACGGCGCTGGGCTTGTTTGTGAAGTTCTAACTTTGCGGCGAGATTTTCCATTTGCGACAGGTCGCCGTTGCAGCCGTCATGCTGTGTGATGCTTTCTATTTCGCGACCGTCGATGTACAGCGTCCGTGTAACAATTCCTTCCATATTGAAAATATTTTTTTGTAATTGAAAAAAAAGTCGTAACTTTGCAAATTGAAAGTCGAGTGTGAAAGAAGTCCTTCTTCTTCTGCGGCTTTCTTTTTTTTTATGGTTCTGTGATGGCGTACAGATTGTATCCGCCAGTCTTGAATTCCCCAATTTTTATTTGGAAATCATAGCCATAGAGGGTTAGTCTATAAACCTTCATGTGAGCGAATAGTTTTTTTCGTTGATAGAAAATGCTTCGATGGTTGTTGTGTGATAAGTCGATTGGCTCGTTAGGATTTATAAGTTTTAGTTTGTCGGCATACTTGTCAAAATGCTGTGCGATTTCAAGTTTGTAGAAATATGAAGCATCGGTTTTTGCACCTTTGCTTATTTCTTCCGAAGTAATTTTGTCGCATAAAACCGTGGTAATATACAACAAAAGCAATCGGGTTAGGCATCTGCCTAACCCGATTGCTTTTATCATTAGGTTGATACGTGGATATGTTTTATGTTGATAAGTTGATAGGTTTAACGTCGTTCGCGTCAGCCTCTATCACATATATCGTCTCTATCGCATCTATAACGCGTCAGAGACGTTATTCCACCTCGTCGAGGTCTTCCAGGGCGTGCTCCACTGCGTTGAAGATGTCGCCAAACACTATCTCGCCAAGCTGCCACTTCTCGCCTTCGTAGTAGTTGAAGCTGCAGTCGGATATGAAGCGCTGTCCTTCGCGGAAGCCGCCAAGGATGCGGCCCACGGGGGTGACGCCGTTCACTTCCATGACCAGCTCGCCTTCGGCCTTGGGATAGGTGTTGTCGTTAGGTGTCGACGTGAATACCTGCAGGTTGCGCACCTTCACGGCACGCATGCGGTAGGCCTTCAGTGCCACCCAGTCGATGGTCTCTTTCGCCTTGAGGTCGAGATATTCAGCGTTGAATGCCTCGGTACCCTCGACGTCGTCCAGCTCCTCGGCCAGTTCGTCGATGTTGAACGTGTCTTCCTCATCGAAGTACACCTCATCCTCGTACTCGTAGTACTCCACGGCGCTCTCGGGACATGCAACGGTGTCGTCCACCCACACAAGGTCAATGTCGACACGCGAGAGGTCGTCGCCTTCGGCATAGTTGGCCGACAGCAGGTTACGTCCCGCATCGGTGAGTTCCACCTTCACGAAATGCGACCATACGGTATCTTCGCCCATGTAGGTCTCGTTGGTGTAGCTCGCGCCACCTTTGGCTTTCTGCTTCACCTGACGGGTCTTGACCACAGGCACTATGTGCTGCACGCGCGAGCACTCATATTTTATCAAACCGTTGGCGGCGAGACAACGCAGCTGATAGCGCGTATACTCGCTCTCGCACTCGAAAAGACCTACAGGTATAGCCATAACGGCATCGTCCAAATGCACCGATGCCAGATGGTTCTGCACTATCGACGCGGCTTTGCCAGGCTTGAGGTGCGAGCGGTTGTTGCCGCAAGAGCACAGCACCGCCACCGCCACCATTAAAATAAGAATTCTTGTTGTTTTCATAATGGAATACGTTGATATGTTTAATGTTGATAAGTTGATATGTGAAGAAAGTCCAGTGGACTTTCGATAGCGCAGCGGAGAACAAAAACCGCGTCAGCCTCTATCACATCTATCGTCTCTATCGCATCTATACACTTAAAACTAATAACTTAAAACTCCTACTTGTGATCCTCGTGGAACTTCTCGAGACGCACCTTGAGGTCGGGGAACTGGTCGCGCTGCACAAGGGCCACGCAGGCGCGGATGCCCTGCTTGTGCGAACCCGTGATGTCGAGGGCTATAGCGCTGACGCCGTAGCGGATAAGCTCGTTGAGCAGGTCAACACCCTCGAAGCCCGGGTAGCAGAAGGTGAAGTAGAAGCCGTCGCCGATGTCCTCGCCCATATCCTTGTCGTAGACGATATAGAAGCCGTTGTCGGTGAAGAGTTTCTTCATCACCTCGGCCTTCTCGCCGTACTCCTTGATGTCCTTCACGAAGTTGAAAGTGCCGTCGTTGGCGCCCTTCAGCATAGCCGCCATGGCGTACTGCACGCTATGGGCGGTGCCGCTCGAGAGGCAGTAGAGGGTGCCGAAGATGAGGGCGCGGCCCAGCTGCGTCTGGCTGTAGTAGCGGCCCAGGTCGGGGCACTCCATGTTGTACAGCGTGGGCGAGCATATCATCATGGCGATACGTTCGCCGGCGTAGCTGAAGCTCTTCGAGCCCGATATCATAAGCACGTAGCGGTCGGTGTACTTGGCCACGGTGGGCTGGAACGGAGCCTTGCCGGGCACGCTGTAGTCCTTGCGGAAGTCCATCAGGAAATAGGCATCGTCCTCGAGCACCACCACGCCGTACTTGTTGGCCATCTCGCCTATAATCTTCAGCTCGTGCTCGGTGAAGCAGAACCAGGCAGGGTTGTTGGGGCTGCTGTAAATCAGGCAGGCAACGTCGCCGTCTTTAAGTTCTTCTTCAAGTTTGTCGCGCAGCTTGTCGCCACGGTATTCATACACGTCGAAGGTCTTCATCGGTATGCCAAGCACGCGGCACTGCTGCTTCTGCACGGGGAATCCCGGGTCGATAAACAGCACCTTGGTCTTCTTGGCGTCGTAGCGCGTGAGGGTGAGGAAGCTGGCGAAGCCGGCCTGCATCGAGCCAACGGTAGGCACGCAGCAGTCGGGCGTCACGTCGATGTCGAGAAAGTTCTTCACAAAGCGCGCCGCCTCGGTCTTGAAGTCGGCCGTGCCGTATATCTCGGGGTAGATGGAGGCCACGCCGTCGCGCAGGGCCTTTATCTGTGCCTCCACGCCCACCTGCGGCGCCGGCAGTCCGGGTATGCCCATCTCCATCTTCACAAACCTCACGCCGGTCTCCTTCTCCACGTCCTGTATCATCTTGCGCATCTCGCGTATCGAGGCCTTGCCGGGGTTGCTGATTTTGTTCTGGGCGGCGATTTTGTCAATCACCTCTTTCTGAATCGGTATATTCATAGTTGTGATTTGTTTAAAAGTTGATATGTTGATACGTTTATTTGTTCAATGTTGATACGTTTAATGTTGATATGTTGTCCGCGTCAGCCACTTAAAACTTAAAACTAATAACTTATAACTATTCATCACTGCACCTTCCAGTCTTTCAGTTTGGTGACGTTGATTGGCGACACGTCCTTTATGATGAAGTACACCTCGCGCTGCTCTTCGGCGGGCGCGGGCGTGAATATCGACACTATCTCGGCCATCTTCACGTCTATGAACTGCTGCACCGACAGCAGGTTGGTCCTCACCTTGTGCACCGACTGTATCTCCTTCAGCGCCTGGATGATGTTCTGACGAGCCTGCGGCTGGTCCTTGGTCATCATGTCGAGTCCCAAGCGGTGGTAGTAGTAATACGCCACGCGCAGGTGCTGATAGGCGCCGTTGGTGTGGTTCTCCATAAACCAGTAGCGAGCCTTCTGCCCGTGGTTAGGCGTCCAGCCCTTGAAACCCGTGTTGCCGGCCGTCTGCGCAATGGTCTGAGCCACCGCATAGAACGGGTCGCCGCCCATCTGCCCGTAGCTGTCGAAGTACATGCCGAGCATGATGTAGATGTAGTAAGCCACCGTCGACGACAGGTTGTCGTAGAACGTGTTAGGATCGAACTCAAGCGACTGGCTCTCGTTGTACGAGAACATGAAGTCGCCGCTCTCCATGTAGTTGAACAGGCCCGTGGTATAGTTGGAGTTGTACACCGGACGGCGCAGCTGTATCGACAGCTGCCCCTTGAAGTCGGTGGCCGACGTGCGTTCGTTGAGTATCAGGCTCAGCGAGCAGTCAAGCTTCTCGTTCTGCTCCAGTTCTATGGTGGTCCATTGACGCGAGTTGATAAAATCCTCGAGCGCCTGTTTCATCGTGGTGAATATTTTTGTGTCCGACGACTCGTACTGCTGCGTCGTTGTCTGCAATTTTTGGTAGTTCACATTGACGGCACAGCGCATCTCCTGTGCGCCCGCGCCGCCCATCACAAGCAATACCAAACTAATTAACAAGACATTACGCATAATATCCCTATAATATAATATAAGTGCAAATATACAAAAAATATCCGAATATAATAAACTCTTTTGCCCAAACCACCTAAAAACACCCCCTCGCGGCTCACTGTGCCGTGTCGACGGGCAGGTCGACTGGCACGAAATCATACAGCGGCGCACTGGCAAAATCAACGTCGCCGTCATCTCCTATGGTCATATTGTCACCTATGTCGTGGGGTTCGGCACCGAAGACGTATACGGAGTCGCCCGTCGAGTCGGTCTGCACGAACACGAAGTCGCCGCCCTCCCTTGTCGGCAGCATCAAACCCAAATCCCTGACAGTGAATACGGTGCCCGTGTCCACAATATCATAATGTACCCCGTTGAGCGTCAGGTATTCAAAAGCACGCTTCAAGTAAAGCTCCCGGCTTCCATACATCGCAAATCGGCTGTCGCCGTGCCACAGGCTGTCACTTGCCTCGTCGGGGTAGTACTTGATATAGATTGCCTGTAGGGAATACGGCGTGCGCAAGTCCTTGAAATGGTACACCTTGGTGGCTGTTGCCGACGGCTCGGGGCTTATGCTGTCGCCCTCGGCGGCCGCACCGCCCCTGCACGCAGCTGCCAGCCCCGCAACCGCCACCAATATTATCATCAATCTGTTCATCATCTTATTGTTATAACACATATTCTTTGCCGCGCCTAAATATGTTTACAGCCACTTTGATTCACGTTTGTTAATCGGATATTCCATAAACGCAGGAAATGTTAAAATATTGTGCCATCCACCCCTCTCCCACCCCAAAATCACCCCCTCCCCAACCCAAATATAGTGTACATATAGAGAAGGTAAAGAGATGATAAAGAGTTGGTCCCACCAAATCCTTATCAACTATATACTTACGATTTACGTTCTATATACCAAAATCGGGGTGTTTGCGAAAAATTTTCGACATTGCGATAGCACATACAAGTACTTGTAATATAATATGTTACTATCTTAACGCAGTCAAAATGCTGCTTAAAGGTGATTTTTGAGGGATGATGGAGGAATACGGCTTTCGAAATGTTAAAAACGGAGTTCGCCTGCGTGGCGGAAACGGGGCAGGATTGAACTCAAAGAGGCGCGGAAGCACTTTTGAACAGAATGTGGATTAAATTTAGACAGTTTATAATGTATGTATGGAAAAAAATGTGTAAATTTGCAGTGTTTTTCAATATTAAAACTAATATATTAAAAGAGATATAACTATGACAAAATCAGAACAATTCATGGAGATGGAAGCCAAGTACGGCGCCCATAACTATCATCCGCTGCCCGTTGTCCTCGCCAAAGGCGAAGGCGCTTTCGTGTGGGACTGCGAAGGCAAGAAGTACTTCGACTTCCTGTCGGCCTACAGTGCCGTCAACCAGGGCCACTGCCACCCGAAGATTGTCAAGGCCATGTGCGACCAGGCCCACGAGCTGACCCTCAGCAGCCGCGCCTTCTACAACAACTGCCTTGGCGAGTGGGAGAAATACGTCACCGAGTACTTCGGCTACGACAAGGTGCTGCCGATGAACACCGGTGCCGAGGCCGACGAGACGGCTCTGAAGCTGGCCCGCCGCTGGGGTGTGGTGAAGAAAGGCATACCCAACGACGAGGTTATGATAGTATGCTGCGAAGGCAACTTCCACGGCCGCACCATCACCATCATCACCATGAGCAACGACCCCGAGAGCTATGCCAACTACGGCCCCATGACCCCGGGATTCCTGCGCATACCCTACAACGACCCCGACGCACTGGAGCGCTGCCTGGCCGAGCACGGCAAGAAGGTGGCCGGATTCCTCGTTGAACCCATCCAGGGCGAGGCCGGCGTGTATGTGCCCGACGATGGCTACCTGAAGAAATGCTACGACATCTGCCACAAGTACAACGTGCTGTTCATGGCCGACGAGGTGCAGTGCGGCATTGCCCGTACCGGCAAGATGCTGGCCTGCGACCACGAAGGCGTGCGTCCCGACCTACTCATACTGGGCAAGGCCCTGGGCGGCGGCGTGATGCCCGTGAGCGCCGTGTTGGCCGACGACGACATCATGCTCAACATCAAGCCCGGCGAGCACGGCTCCACCTTCGGCGGCAACCCCATCGCCGCCAAGGTCAGCATCGCTGCCCTGCAGGTCATCAAGGATGAGCACCTGATGGAGAACGCCGAGCGCCTCGGCAAGATATTCCGCGAGGAGATGAGCAACTTCAACAGCCCGATGATCGAGAAGGTGCGCGGCAAAGGCCTCCTCAACGCCATCATCATAAAGCCCCACAACGGCAAGGAGGCTTGGGATGTGTGCCTGAAGATGCGCGACCTCGGCGTGCTGGCCAAACCCACCCACCAGCACATCATCCGCTTCGCTCCCCCGCTGGTCATCACCGAGCAGCAGCTGCGCGAGGCAATGGAGCTCATCAAAGAGGCCATCAAGTCGTTCGAATGATAAACAATACGAAGCCTCGAAGACACACACTAAGCCGTCTTCGAGGCTTTTTCATAATCAATAAAAGCATCAAAGTATATGGAAGAAGCTTTCAACCCCAACGCCCCGGCCATGATGCCGGAGAACCGTGAAATCAAAGCCGCCGCCAAGGCTATGCTCAGCGGCCGCTGGACCAACCCCGTAATCTGCACGCTGCTGTACGTAGCCATCACCGCAGCCCTGTCGCTCCTACCCAGTGCTCTGAGCGCGGCGGCATCGCTGCTCGTGGCCGTGCCTCTCGGCTTTGGCTACTGCGTGGCATTTCTGCTCCATGTGCGCGGCGAAGACGACGAAGATCTTATCACCCGCCCCTTCCTGGCCTTCAAGCAGTACAGCCGCTACCTGGGCACCTCGCTGCTGGTGACGGTGTTCGTAATGCTGTGGTGCCTGCTGCTCATCATTCCGGGCATCATCATGGGCTACGCCTACGAGATGACACCGTTCATCATGCACGACAACCCCGAGATGAGCGCCATGGACTGCATACGCAAGAGCAAGGAGATGATGCGGGGCTACAAGTGGAAACTGTTCTGCATGGACCTGAGCTTCATCGGATAGCTGCTGCTTTGCATACTGACCCTCGGCGTCCTTACCCTGTGGGTGACGCCGTGGATGCAGTGCTCGCACGCCAAGTTCTACGAGGAGCTGAAAGCCCGTCCGCAGCAGCCCGCGGCTGCCAGACTGGATTAAGCCCGAAAACCGGCGGCCGCCCACACCCGACAGCCACCGACATACAAAAGCACCGAGAGCCCTCTTTTTGAAGGCTCTCGGTGTTTATATTTACATTTTTTGTAAATGTATCAATAATTTTCCGTATCTTTGCAGTCGCAAATACAAGCCGACCAAATATGAATGGAAAGTGTGATAAACTCAGGCAGTTGCTTGTCTGCGCGGCACTACTGCTACTGCCGTTGGCTACGCTGGGGCAGGTGAGATTGTCGGAATATGTAGTAACCTACCAGCGCACGCCGTACCACAGCATTGCACGGCAAGGCACCGTGATACAGTTTTCTGACACCGTGCTTACCTATGCCACATGCCAACTGCCTTTTGCAATGCCTTTCGGCAACAACACTCTTGCCGCAGGCACTCCGATTGCATGCAGCACCAACGGATTCTTATACTTGAACGAACTGACCATCAACGGTGTCAGTGCCTCCCCTTCGGGACACATGATAATACACGCCATTCAGGAAAACCGTTACGGTGCTATAGGCAACGCGCCACCGTCGTGCGCCTACTACTACCACAACACCGTCGACAACAGCTTCACCATAGAATATGTCAACCTGAGAACCTACAATTACCCCGGCACTGTTTTCAGCTACCAGATAGTGCTGCGCCCGTCGGGCGACATCACCATAGCCTACGATACCATGGCTTGCGACAACGACGCCGTATTGCAATGCTACCTAACCGACCAAGAAATCGACAATATATCCCTTGACGGATCATGGTTAAGGCCTGACATTGTAACAGGGAGACCGAACTATTGGGCCTCTGGCGGCGGAATGAACAAAGACACGCTGCCTATAGGCATGAGCTACACTTTTCACCGAAGCTACGGCAGCTGCCCCGCACCCGGCATGCTGCGCTGCATATATGTCACAACCGATAGCGCCATATTATCATGGCACGCATTGGTGCACTCCGCCCATTGGGAAATAGAATATGCCGACTCGGCCTTCACCCCCGGGTGCGGCCAGGGCAGCCCCATTCTATGCTCGGACACGGTGTGCACCATTACCGGACTTTCGCCACACACCAAGTACCATGCATATCTGCGCTGCGACTGCGACAGCGAATACTCCACATGGCGCCACGTTGAGTTTACCACTGCCTGCAGCTCTGTAATCTCGCAATATCTGCCACTGTATTACGGCTTCGAGGATGTCGCCCTCAACGCCCTCGACAGCTGCTGGACTTTCGGCTCACATTCATCCACCAACCAAAACCCCTACAGTTCAAGTCCATCGTCTGACGGCCACCACCACATGATGTTCACCGCACGAAACGCAGAATGGGGATACATGGCATCGCCGCGCATGGCCGAACCCTTGGACACCTTGCAGCTGACTTTTGAATGCCGACGTTATTACAGCTACGAGCAATGCCTTATTGTTGTAGGCTCCATGAGCAATCCATGCGACCCAACCACCTTCCACCCGTTGGACACAGTAAGCCCGGGCGGGGGCAACACCAATACGACACAATGGGATTACGTGGAAGTCAACATCGTTGGAGCCCCCTCCACCGACCATTATATTGCCTTACACATGTGCAGTCCTCCACCCATTACGACAGGCGTACACTATGGCGAAGTCGACAATCCCAGGATAAGGTTCAAACCACAGTGCCATGCTGTAACAGCAATGAACCACAGCAATGTCACCCAGCATTCAGCCACCATTGGATGGACAGATCTTACCAGTGCCGGCTCCTACAAAGTGGAATGGGGCATACAAGGCTTCACTCCCGGCACAGGTACCGTAGACACGGTTCACACCACCTCGTACACCATACAAGGGCTTGTTGCAAGCACCAGCTATGAGGCCTACGTAACACCGATATGCTACGGCAACAACATAGCAAGCAACAGCATAGCCTTCCAAACCCAGTGCGGCGACATACGCCACAGCGACATGCCATACTTCTACGGTTTTGAAGATGCAACATCGCAAAGCATGTCGGGCAACATCTCGTCATGCTTCACACGCACCACCAACTTCGTATTGCCGAGGCCTACTTCTATGGCACATTCCGGAAGAGTGGGGTTTTATTTCCGGAACGGCGACACCAACTACGCCCACCTTGCCCTGCCCCCTATCGACAGCACCGTTCGCGACATCACCCTCAACTACTATATCAAGTGCGACCAACTGCCCTACAATTTGCCATTCAGGGTAGGCGTGATGACCAATCCCAACGATATCTCCACATTCCAAAACGTGGCAGAATTTGACTACGCCAGATGTCACTCCTCATATCTGTGGTTTCAACACACAGTCCACTTTACCGACTACAACGACACCGGACGCTACATAGCATTCTGCGCCATGCCGGATTACAACTCCGAATTGGGATGCACTATAGACGATATAACACTAAGCGTCACTCCCTCGTGCCTACCAGTTACAAGCACCACCGTGAGCAACATAAGAGGGAGCTCGGCACGCCTTGACTGGCGACACGCCTACGGACTCACACGGCCGACTGGCTATGAAATAGAGCTCATCGACTTGTCGACCGACAGACGCACCACACTGCACGACACAAACACCCACCATGTGCTTTCAGGCCTCGAACCGATGACCGAGTACATGGCATGTGTGCGCAGCATCTGTAGCGACAGCACCTACACCGAATGGGACACCGTCAGGTTCAGCACCATATGCCTTACCCGCGAGCTCACCCCTTCGGGCAACGACACCAGGACATATTCCGGCTGTCCAGTATACGAAGGCTACGGCAACACCTACAGCCAGACCATATTCACCGCTGCCGAACTGCACTCCTACGGCCTCGACTCAGGCAGCATAAGCGGCATCAAACTCACATGGAGCACAAACAACCACTTCAACAAGCACTTCACAATACTCATAGACTCCACAAATGCAACCAACTATCCCGCCGCCAGCAGCGATTACTGGGTGCCCATGGGAGCACGGCATATAGTGTACAGCGGACCGCACACAATAGGCACTTCGGGGCTGGTGCGGTACGACTTCGACCACAACTTCCACTGGAACGGGCGCTCCAACATAGCCATCACCTTTGTGATGAACCAAGACAGCACGCAACAAGTGTTGTCGCCGTTCAGTGCCTACAGCAGCTATGTCCGCAGCGGTGTCTCAATGTGTGTATACAAAAACTACAATCCGTTCGTCCCCTACGTCACGCCTGACACGGCATACGAGACAACCAACTACCGACCCAACATTACATTCATGCGCCCATGCGCCGACAACAGCACCTGCACCCGCCCCTACCTGTACGTGCGCAACATATCGAGCACCAATGCTACGGCGTGCTGGGCTCCTGGATACCGCGAAAACAACTGGAGACTCTACTACCGTCAGTCGGGCAATACCCAGTGGATACATGCCGCAACAATTTCCGACACCACAGCCTTCGAGCTGCAAGTCTTGCAGCCAAGCACCACCTACGAGCTGCGCCTGTCGCCGCTGTGCACGGCCAATGCCGACTCGCTGAGCGACACCGTCAGCTTCACCACAACATGCGCCGCCACGCCACTGCCGTTCCACGAAGACTTCGACACCTGGCACTACGGCACCAACGACCTGCCCCTGTGCTGGCGGCGGCATTATAGCGGCAACACCGTATATCCGGCATTGTCGAGAATCAGTGCACACTCCGACAGCAACTCGTTGCGCATCAACTCTATCAGCCGCAACATAGCCATCCTGCTACCACAGTTCGACGCACCCGTCGACAGCCTCGAACTCACCCTCTGGATTTATAATGCAGGCAGTTTCAACAGCCATCTCCGAGTAGGCGTGTTTGAGGACCCGGACAGTATATCCTCGTTTGTTCAGGTAGGTCCCAACCTCTCCCCGTCGGCGACAGGGGTGTGGGAGGCCTTCACCGTGCCATTCGGCAGCTACCACGGCCCGGGGCGGCACATAGCAATAGCCGATTCGCCGTTGGCCAACAGCAACATATTTATTGACGACATCAGCGTAGTACACGCCAACCCATGCCCGCCACCCACAGGCTGCCACGTGCTGACAGCCGACTCAACTTGGGCCGACATAGCATGGAACGGGAACGGGTCGGGCACCTACATTGTTGAATACGGGCCCAGCGGCTTCGCGCCGGGCAGCGGAACATCATTCATATCCATCGACACCTTCGCCACCCTCTTGTCGCTGCAGCCCAACAGCATCTACGACTACTACGTGCGCTCGCTCTGCAACGGCCGCGACACTTCCAACTATTCGGCCCAGGCATCACTCCGCACCGCCTGCGGCGAAATAAGGCAGCTGCCCTACACCTACGGCTTCGAGGATGCCACGGCTTCGGGCGTTACAGGCCATATAGACCCCTGCTGGTATGTAGGCAACCCCGAAGCGTACAACTACGCCATCACCTACCCCATAATCGACCAATCACACAGCGGCAGATGGGCGATGCGCACCAGTTCGGGCTATATCGGCTACTTAGCCCTGCCCCAGTTCCATGCCAATGTGCGCGACCTCGAGATAAGCTTCAGCTACATGATGGACAACCGAGCAAACGGCGGCGTAGTGGTAGGCGTGATGACCAACCCCGAAGATGTCAGCTCATTCAGCATAGTACAAACGTTCAGCGCCGCCGCGGCGTCAGTATGGGACAGCGTCACTGTGCAGTTTAGCAGCTACACTGGCAGCGGGCGTTATATAACCATATACATACCAAGCAGCAACAGCGGCAACACATACATTGACGACGTGACCGTAAGCGGTATAGGTCCATGCCCCGAGCCAGCCGATGTGACGGTAACTTGGGTAACATCCAGCAGTGCCACGCTACAATGGACTGCAGGCGGCAACGAGCGACGCTGGGCCATCCACGCCTTCAATGCCGGCACAGACATCTACGACACCGTCAGCAGCGCCACGGCCACATTGCAAGGACTCCTTCCCGCCACCACCTACAGCATAGCCGTGTCGGCCCTGTGCAACACCGCCATGGCCAGTCCCTGGAGCGACACCGTAACTGTGACAACCATTACCTGCGACATACCCGTACAACTCACCGCCACCCCCTATGGCACAGGAGCCGACCTACAGTGGATACCCGGCGACAACAACCCAAGCGACTGGCAGATTGACTACGGCATCGAAGGCTTCAACCACACCAGCGGCACCATGGTGACCAACATACACGCGCCCGTATACTACGTCCGCAATCTCACGGCTGGTAACACATACCAGTTCTACGTAAGATCGGTGTGCGGAGCAGGCGACACCAGCTCGTGGTCAGAGCCCGCCACCCTGCGCATCACCAGCTCCGACATCACCACCGTAACACAAGACAACCTGAATGTCGTCATATACCCCAACCCCACATACAGCAGCCACGGCGCAACGCTATGCATAAGCCAACACAATGAGGCAGAATCGGTGCTGATAACAATTGTCGACATGTTAGGGCGCACCGTTTGGCAACACCGCACGCAATGCCTCAAAGACTGCCGCCTGCAACTGCCAACCGATGCGTTGCCAAGAGGCACCTATTTTGTACGTGTTACGTCACCAGAATCTACTGCCGTGCAGAAACTGACGGTGAGGTAGGCAATAACGGCCATACGGGCCTGTTTTATGCCTCGAGCGACGTTTTCAACAATTTGTTGATATTATCTCACGCACACGCGCGTGCGTACTATATTTATTTGACAAAAAATGAGTATCTTTGCAATCTGTTAGCGCGTTGCCATGCAACGCTTATAATCACTGAAAATCAAATAATACCATAAAATACCAATGAGCGAAGAGATAAAGAAACAAAACGCTGAAGACTACAGCGCGAGCAACATCACTGTGCTGGAAGGCCTTGAGGCCGTGCGAGTGCGCCCTGCCATGTACATAGGCGACGTCAACTTCCGCGGCCTGCACCACCTTGTCTACGAGGTTGTGGACAACTCCATCGACGAGGCTCTGGCAGGCTTCTGCACAAAGATATACGTGAGCATCAACGAGGACAACAGCATAACCGTTATCGACAACGGGCGCGGCATCCCCGTCGACATGCACGAAAAAGAGCACCGCAGCGCCCTCGAAGTGGTGATGACGGTGTTGCATGCCGGCGGCAAGTTTGACAAAGGCAGCTACAAGGTTTCGGGCGGTCTGCACGGCGTGGGCGTGTCGTGCGTCAACGCACTGAGCGAGCACATGACCGTCGAGGTGCGTCGCGGCGGCAAGCTCTACCGCCAGGAATACTCGAAAGGCAAGCCCCTCTACCCCGTGAAAGAGGTTGGCGAGGCCGAAGGCAGCGGCACCATGGTGACCTTCAAGCCCGACGGCACCATATTCACCATCACAGAATACGACTACAACACCCTCATGGACCGTATGCGCGAGCTGGCTTACCTCAACAAAGGCATCGAGCTCACCATCGAGGACAAACGTCACCCCGAAGAGGACGGCTCGCCGCTGAGCAACCGTTTCTTCAGCGAGAACGGTCTGCGCGACTTCCTCGCCCACCTCGACGAGAACCGAGAGAAACTCATGCCCGAGCCCATCTACATGGAAGGCGAACGCAACGGCATACCCATCGAAGTGGCACTGGAGTACAACAAGTCGTTCAGCGAGAACATCCACTCATACGTCAACAACATCAACACCCACGAGGGCGGCACCCACCTCTCGGGCTTCCGCAACGGCCTCACCCGCACGCTGAAAGCCTATGCCGACAAGGAGAACCTCATTCCCTTCAAGCCCAAGACCAAGGAGAAGATAGAGATATCGCCCGACGACTTCCGCGAAGGCCTCACCGCAGTTATCAGCGTAAAGGTGGCTGAGCCGCAGTTCGAGGGACAGACCAAGACCAAGCTCGGCAACAACGAGGTGCGCGGCGCCGTTGACAAGGCCGTGAGCGAGATGATGGAGAACTACCTCGAAGAGCATCCCACCGAGGCGCGCACCATAGTGAGCAAGGTGGTGCTGGCCGCCGAGGCGCGCATAGCGGCACGCAAAGCCCGCGAGAGCGTGCAGCGCAGCACCGTGTTCAGCAGCGCAGGACTGCCCGGCAAGCTGGCCGACTGTCAGGACAACGACCCCGCCGTGTGCGAGATATACTTCGTCGAGGGCGACTCGGCAGGCGGATCGGCCAAGCAGGGCCGAGACCGCAAGTTCCAGGCCATCCTCCCGCTGAGGGGTAAGATTCTCAACGTCGAGAAAGCCAGCCAGGACCGCGCCTTCGACAGCGAAGAGATACGCAACATCTACACCGCCCTGGGCGTGCACAAAGGCACCGACGACGACCCCAAGGCCCTCAACCTCGAGAAGCTGCGCTACCATAAGATAATCATCATGACCGATGCCGATGTCGATGGTGCCCACATCGACACCCTTATGCTCACCTTCTTCTTCCGCTATATGCCCGAGCTCATCGAGAACGGCTACGTCTACCTCGCCACTCCCCCACTCTACCTTGTCAAGAAAGGCACCAAGCGCATCTACTGCTGGAGCGAGGAAGACCGCGAGCGTGCCCTCGTGGAGGTCGGCGACAAAGGCGTGCACGTGCAGCGTTACAAAGGTCTCGGTGAGATGAACCCCGAGCAGCTGTGGGAAACCACCATGGACCCCGAAAACCGTCAGCTGCGCCAAGTTACCATCGAGAACGCCGCCAGCACCGACTACATCTTCTCGATGCTCATGGGCGACGACGTGCCGCCCCGCCGCGAGTTCATCGAGCGCAACGCCACCTACGCAAATATAGACGCTTAATGGATGTTGATATGTTGATACGTTGATGTGTTGATACGTTGATGTGTTGATATGTTCGTACTCAAATATGTTGATACGTTGATATGTTTGTACTCGAACATGCTGATATGTAGAGACGTTGACATAATTATTTGCAAATAGACTCATCCGGAGTAATCTTATACACATAGTTTATGGCTTTCTTTGAAGAACTAGAGGTATGGAGAGATGCAAAGACATTGACACTATCAATATATCAGATAATGCACGAAAATCATGATTATGGATTTCGCGACCAAATACAACGAGCCTCAGTCTCGATAATGAACAATATTGCAGAAGGCAGTGAAGCAGGATTTGATTCTGCAAATATACGATTCCTACATATAGCAAAAGGCAGTTGTGCCGAGGTTCGAATTATGCTATATCTTTGCGCTGATTTAGGTTATTGCAATCCAGAACAAATAGAAGTTCTGTTGAGTTTAACAAGAAAGATCAGTGCCTATATCAATAGACTTATAGCATATATCAAATCCAAAAACGTAACGAATATACAAAAAACACCACAATCCAATTCTATATAGGATAAACCTCTATCAAGAATCATATCAACCCATCAACACCAAACATATCAACAAAAAATCATATCAACTTATCAACATTAAACATATCAACATCTTATATGGATAAAAGAAATCTTTTGCTTATCAGCAACAGCACCATGCGCGGCGAGGCTTACCTCGGCTGGTGCAAGGACATGATTGCCGACTTCTGCCGTCGGCACAACGTTAAGAAGGTGCTCTTTGTACCTTATGCCGGCGTGTCGCTGGCCGAAGGCGGACTCACCAAGAGCTACGACGCCTACGAGAAGAAAGTGGCCAACGTATATAAAGAATTCGGCGTGAAGCTGACGAGCGTGCACCACAAGGCGCTGCCCGTCAACGCCGTGTACGACACCGACTGCGTGGCTGTTGGCGGCGGCAACACCTTCCACCTTGTGCGCGAGCTGCACCGCACAGGCCTCATGCAGGCCATACGTCAGCGTGCCTTCGACGGCATGCCATACCTGGGTTGGAGCGCCGGCAGCAACGTGGCAGGTCCCACCCTCTGCACCACCAACGACCTGCCCATCGTCATGCCACCTTCGTTCGACTGCATGGGCATCGTGCCGTTCCAAATCAACCCCCACTACACCGACTTCTTCGACCCGAAGCACGGCGGCGAGACACGCGACGACCGTCTGAAAGAGTACATCATGGTCAACCCCAAGGCCACAGTTGCCGCCATCCGCGAAGCCACGGCACTGCTCCTCGAAGACGGCAAGTTGTCGCTCATCGGCAAACCCAACAAGATGAAGGTCTTCAAGACCAAGATGGAGAACACCAAGGAGTACGGACTTAAAGACAACCTCAACTTCCTCTTGAAGGCATAGTGTCATGAAGTGGTTCCTTAAATGCCTGAAACAGTACGCCGATTTCACCGGCCGAGCCCGACGCAAGGAATACTGGTGGTTCTCGCTCATCAACTGCCTCATATCGATGGTATTGCTCGTCGGAATGATGGTGCCCATCTTCAAAGCAGCATTCGGCCCGTCAGCAAGCGAAGATTTCAACGAATGGGATGTAATGCGTTCGATATTCACCAACCCGTTCCTGTACATCTATATTATCTTCTATCTTGCCATGCTTGTACCGGGCTTGGCCGTGATGGTGCGCCGCCTACACGACATCGGCAAATCAGGCTACTGGAGTATCTTGATTATCGGAGGCTCTGTGCTGGGCAATATAAGTAGAATGCTTTCCGACACATGTGTCATAGCATATGCATTGGTGACACTCGCAGTTATTGCCATTCTAATCGTTTCCCTCATTTGGCTTTTCTCCGACTCGGAATACGGACCAAACCAATACGGTCCTAACCCGAAAGGCGATGGCAACCAGCCCGAGCCGCAGACAAACGCCAATACCACGGAGGCGCAGACCGAATAGCTCCGGTAGAACCGTCAACGTAAAGGCACGCAAAAAACAACGCCATTTATACCTGACCAATAAATTGGCCAGGTATTTTTGTTATGCCACCAATGTGGCATATTGCAGGCAATGGCTGATGGACTATTGCGTCGAGGTGAATGGATGGCGCCAGGTACAGCCTTCGCGCCAACGGGAGCAGCCGAAGGCGGCCTTGCCTCTCAGGATAGTACCCTGACCACACAACGGACACGGGGCGCCTTCCGAGACCGTGGCAGCTGATGCCGTGGCTTTCTTGGATGCGGTGCGACACTTGGGCTTGGGCGCAACATCGGGAGTTGCGGTTGCCGACGATGACCTTGGGGACTTCGCGACATCCGAGGTTTTGGTGGCTGATGACGGCTTGGCGGCTTTCTTGCCACCGGCAGGTGCCACTTCGGCGGCTGTAACGCGGCGGTTGCTGTTGTCGTTCATAACCTGCCACACTATCTGCGTCACCATCTGCTTGAGCTCGTCGATGAATGCCGTGGCTTGGTATTTATGCGACTCTATTTCGCGCAGCTTCTTCTCCCACTGTCCAGTGAGCTCGGCACTCTTGAGGAGCTCCTCGTGGATGATGTCGATGAGGTCGATGCCTGTGGCTGTGGCCGAGAGGCTCTTGCGGTCTTTGCGGATATAGCCGCGCTTGAAGAGTGTCTCGATGATGGCGGCGCGTGTAGAGGGTCGGCCTATGCCGTTTTCTTTCATAGCTTCGCGCAGCTCCTCGTTCTCGACGGTTCGTCCGGCGGTCTCCATGGCGCGCAGCAGGGTAGCCTCGGTGTAGGGCTTGGGCGGCGTGGTCCACTTCTCGGTGAGGGTGGGCTCATGAGGGCCGCTCTCACCTTTTGTAAATGCGGGCAGAGTCTTCTCGGCATCGCCTTTGGCGGCATCGGCCTCCTCGTCGTCCTTGCGTTGGTGGCCTAGCACTGCACGCCAGCCTTCTTCGAGGATTTGCTTGCCGGTAGCCTTGAACGATATGTCGGCAGCCTCGCCGCACACCGTGGTTGTGGAAAACTTGCAGTCGGGATAGAATACCCCTATGAAGCGTCGCGCCACAAGGTCATAGACCAGTTTCTCCTCGCGTAACATAGCCACCGAGGCGGGATTGACGCCGGTTGGGATGATGGCGTGGTGGTCGGTGACCTTGCTGCTGTCGAACACCTTCTTGCTCTTGGGCAGTTTGGCGGCCAGCAGGGGTTCGGTGTAGGCTGCGTAGGGCGCCAGGCCGCGCAGTATCTGCGGGCACTTGGGATAGATGTCGTCACTCAGGTACGTAGTGTCGACGCGCGGATAGGTGGTGGCCTTTTTCTCGTAGAGGCTTTGGATGTGGCGCAGCGTCTCCTCGGCCGAGAAGGAATAGCGCTTGTTGCACTCTACCTGCAGCGAGGTGAGGTCGAAGAGGCGCGGTGCTGACTCGGTTCCTTTCTTGTTGGCTATGCTCGTTACCACAAAAGGCTTGTCCTTGATGGCGGCCAAAGCTTTGGCACCTTCGGCCTCACTTGCAATGCGTTCGCGACGGCCGCCGCCCTCTTCATCGCCCGAGGCGTGGGTGAAAAGCACGCCACGGTAGACGGTGCTCAGCACCCAGTACTGCTCGGGTTTGAAGTTGTCTATCTCCTTCTGCCGCGCTACGATAAGCGCGAGGGTGGGCGTCTGCACACGTCCGATAGAGAGCACAGAGCCTTTGGTGCGGCTCGGTCGGTACTTGAGGGTGTAGAGCCGGGTGGCGTTCATGCCAAGCAGCCAGTCGCCGATGGCACGGCAGAGCCCTGCTTCGTAGAGCGACTGATAGGAATCCTGCGGCTTGAGACTGCTGAATCCTTCCTTGATGGATTCCTCGGTGAGGGATGATATCCACAACCGCTCGACGGGACATGTAACGCCCGCTTTCTGCATCACCCAACGCTGTATGAGTTCGCCCTCCTGTCCGGCATCGCCGCAGTTGACTATGCGGTCGGCACTTTTGAAGAGAGATTCTATCACTTTGAACTGCTTCTGGTAGGTGTCGTTGGCTATCAGCTTTATGCCGAAGCGCGGTGGAATCATGGGGAGCGAGCCGAGGCTCCACTGCTTCCATTTGTCACTGTAGTCCTCGGGCTCCTTGAGACAGCATAGATGGCCGTAGGTCCAGGTGACCTGATAGCCATTGCCTTCCATGTAGCCATTGTGGGAGGCCGTAGCACCAAGGATCTTGGCAATGTCTTTGGCCACGCTGGGCTTCTCGGCGATGCATACAATCATAACGCAGAGGTATTAGACGCGCGGCAGCACGAAACGCAGGGCTGACCAGTTCTGATTGTCTTTTTGTTCAACAAACTGCAGCCGCTCATACTCAGCACCGGTGCGTATGGCCGCCACATCGTTGATGTAGAAGCCGCTCAGCAGAAGGGTGCCGCCGGGGCGCAGCACGGAGATGTAGCGACTCATGTCGCGCAGCAGTATGTTGCGGTTGATGTTGGCAAGTATGATGTCGTAGCCTTCACCCGCAATATCGTCGAGGATGCCGGCATCGCCCAAGTGGCAGAATATAGAGGCGTTGTTGCAGCGCGCGTTCTCCATGGCGTTGGCGTAGGCCCATTCGTCGACGTCGACAGCATCGACATGCGAGGCTCCGCGCATAGCTGCGAGGATGCCCAGCACACCTGTGCCGCTGCCCATGTCGAGAACTCTCTTGCCTGCCACGTCGAGCCGTGCCAGATAGCCAAGCATGAGGCATGTGGTGGCATGATGGGCGGTGCCGAAGGCCATCTTGGGTTCGATAACAACCTCGTAGGTCACATCGCTGCGATGCTCGTGGAACGGAGCCCTGACCCACACGCTCACGCCGCTGCCGGCATCAACCAGTACGGGCTTGTGCTGACGTTCCCACGACTCGTTCCAGTCTTTGTCGGGCAAGGGTCGGCTGCTGTAGTCGACCTCGCAGCCCTCGCAGTGCTCGGCGAAGGCTGCTTGGAGGAAGGCCTCGTCGAAGTTGTCGGAAGGCACGTAGGCCAGCAGGCCGTCGTCCACTTCCTGGAAACTGTCGTATGGTCCTTCGTCGCCCAAAGCCCACAGCAGCAGGTCCCTGTAAGGCTCAATGGGATTCAACGTTATATGTACTTCTGTGTATTTCATTATCTTAGTTTTTAGTTATTAGTTGTTCGCCTTCCATGTTTTTATTCATAGGTGCTCACAGCCTTTGGCAATAAGTTATAAGTGCTACGCAACCTCACAAACGCGCCAGCCACTTAAAACTTAAAACTTAGAACTTAGAACTCATATGTCTTTTATCTTCTCCCAGTCGTATTCTACCTTGGTTAGGAAGAGGCCCTGCGGCGGCATGCTTTCGCCTGCGGCAATGCGGTTGCGGCGCTCTACAATGCCACGCAGGCCGTCGATGTCGAGCTTACCGCGCCCAAGGTCGAGCAATGTGCCTGTGACCGCCCTCACCATGTTGCGCAAGAAGCGGTTGCTGCGTATGGTAAATACCCACTCGTCGCCGCGGCAATCCCAATGGGCCTCGCTAAGGTGACAGATATTGGTCTTGGTCTGAGTGTGCGACTTGGCGAAGCTCGAGAAGTCTTCGTACTCCATAAGCACCTGCCCGCCAAGGTTCATAAGCTCGATGTCGGGTTTATAGAAGATGCGGCAATAAAGTCCTTGTGCAAAGGGCAGCCGCTTGTCCGACACGTGGTATTCGTATGTGCGAGCTGTGGCGTCGAAGCGCGCGTGGGCGTTGTCGTGCACCTTGAATATGTCGAAGATGGCAATGTCGGGCGGCAGGAAGGCGTTGAGTTTGAAGGCTATCAACTTCATGTCGACGGGCTTGTCATCCGTGCACTCGTCTATATCGAAATGGGCATAGAAGTCGGAGGCATGGACACCCGTGTCGGTACGTCCGCAGCCTGTCACAGCCACCTTGCGACGCAGCAAGGTGCTCAAGGCATGCTCAAGGGTGCTCTGCACAGTGGGCAGGTCGGGTTGAGTCTGCCAGCCGCAGTAGTTGGCTCCATTATATGCTAAATGAATAAAATAGCGGGACATTCCCTAATCTACAAATATGAAAAATCAATGTGCAAAAGTACTAAAAGTTCCCCAATTAAAAAAAACTTCGTACCTTTGCACACAGTATTTTTATTCACAAGGCAATGCAATATATTGTCGATGTGATTGTTTTATTACTATTACAAGTAAACTATGGGACGCGCATTTGAATACCGTAAAGCCAGAAAACTGAAACGCTGGGGTCACATGGCCCGCACATTCACCAAGATAGGCAAGGAAATCACCCTGGCCGTCATAGCCGGCGGTCCAGACCCGTCGAGCAACCTGAGGCTCCGACTCTTGATGCAGACCGCCAAGAGCGAGAGCATGCCGAAAGACAACGTGGAACGCGCCATAAAACGCGCCACCGACAAAGACACGTCGGCCTACAAAGAAGTGGTGTACGACGGCAAAGGTCCTCACGGCACCGCCTTCGTGGTAGAGACTGCCACCGACAACCCCACACGCACCGTGGCCAACATCAGGGCTGCGTTTGTGAGAGGCAAGGGCGAGCTTGGCACCATGGGTATGAACGACTTCATGTTTGAAAGGAAATGCTCGTTCGTGGTTCCGGCAAAGGAAGGCATAGATGTCGACGCCATGGAGCTTGAACTCATTGACTACGACATCGACGAGCTTTTCGTTGACGAAGGCGAGATCAACATCTATGCCGACTTCAAGAACTACGGTCCCATATCGAAATACCTCGAAGACAACGGCTACGAGATACAGTCGTTCAAGTTTGAGCGCATACCGCTCACACTGCGCGAACTCACGGCCGAGCAGATGGCCGACGTGGAAGGGTTGGTGGAAAGGCTCGAGAACGACGACGACGTTGTGAATGTATACCACAACGCCGTATCAAACGAGTAGAATATTAATGCGCAATATGTGTTGTCTGCACCTTGCAGACGGGATATCGCTGCGCTATGCGTCGCGACAGGCTCTCGGCACAATACACCGAACGGTGCTGTCCGCCTGTGCAGCCGAAGGCCACGCTCAGATGTGAGAAGCCTCGCGCGAGGTAGTTCTCTACCGCCTGCGACACCAATGCTTCGGCCTTGTCAAGAAACTCATCCACCGAAGGCTCGCGGCTGAGAAACTCGATAACGGGATAGTCGCGGCCCGTGTACTGCTTATACTGAGGATAGCGTCCGGGGTTGGGCAGCGCACGGCAGTCGAACACAAAGCCGCCGCCGTTGCCGCTCGCGTCGACAGGATGCTGCCCCTTGAACGAGAAGCTGTATACATCGACGGTAAGGCATCGATTCTCGTTGCCCGCAGCGCCTGAGGTCTCATCTTTCCTTGGTGTCACGCTGTCGGCCAGGACATCGGCAAGATGCGATATATAATCCAGCCCGGCAGGCATAGCCCTCGTGTCGAGCAAATGCTTGAGGTTGGTTACCGCGATGGGGATGCTTTGCAGAAAGTAGGGCTTACGCTCGAAGAGTCCGCGGTAGCCGTAGGCGCCGAGGGTTTGCAGGATGCGCACCAACACGTAGGCATACCAATGCCGCATGAACCGCTCTCGGGTCATGGGATGTTCTGAACTAGCGGTATTCTCCACCAACGCGTCGATATAATACTCCAGCAACTCGTCGCGCAGCTTCTCGGGCATACCGCTCTTCGCGCTGTACAACAGGCTGGCCACGTCGTAATGCGGTGCCCCTCTCCTGCCCCCTTGGTAATCTATGTAATACGGCGCCATCGCGCCATCCTTGTCCAGCACAAGCATTATGTTGCGTGCCTGGAAGTCGCGATAGAGGAAGTAGCTGCAATCGGCCTCGGTAAGCACGTCGCACAACGCATCGAAGTCGCGCTGCAGCAACTCCTCGTCGATGCTGATGCCGACAAGTTTCAGAAAATTGTATTTAAAATAATTGAGGTCCCACATTATTGCCGTGCGGTCGAAGTCGGCACGCGGGAAGGCGTACTGCTCGAACTGCATGTCGCGACACTTCACTTGAATATCCGACAAATCGGAAAGCACTGTCCTATAGATGCCCACCACCTGTTCGTCGAACGGGTGCCCCTCCTCTTTCTTCTTCTGTAGAAGCCGGTAGAGCGTAGTGTCGCCAAGGTCCTGCTGCAGGTATATGTCGCCGTCGTCGCCCACAGCATATATTTCGGGCACATGTATTCCGTGCGAGCGCATCACGCCGCTGTAATACAGGAAAGCCCTGTTTTCCTTTATATCACTGTTATATGCAGCCATGCAGCCGTGTCCGGCACCCTCCATGCGGAAATACTGTCGGCCCGAGCCGTTGGCTCCAATAGGTGTTATGTTCCGGCACGGCTCGCCGCACCAACGCTGGAAGAGATCCTTTAATTTGTCTTGTATATTCATTGCAGCCTGATACGAGGGTCGAGAAGTGCGTAAACAATGTCAGTAATGATATTGATAAGCACCAACAGTATGCATATAAACAGAATGGTGCCCATTACTACGGGGAAGTCGTATTTCTCCAGTCCGTCGACGATAACGACACCCATGCCCTTCCAGTCGAAGACATATTCCACAAACACGGCGCCAGCCAGAAGACTAGCCAGCCAGCCCGACACCGACGTCACCACTGGATTCAGGGCGTTGCGCAGTGCGTGTTTCATAACCACACGTCTGAAAGACATGCCCTTTGCCCTCGCCGTGCGTATGTAGTCCTGCGATAGAGTCTCGAGCATAGAGTTCTTGGTGAGCGTTGTGAGCGTGGCAAGCGGACGTATTCCCAACGTCAGAGCCGGAAGTATGAGGTTCTTGAGGTCGAGATACTCGCCCGTGCCGTAGTCGTCTACAGTGTAGAGATTACCGAACATGTTAAGGTGCGTGACATCCGCCAGCACGTATGCAAAGAGCCACGCCACAAGGATAGCAGCAAAGAACGAAGGCAACGACATGCCCAACGTTGACAGAAACAATGCCGCCTTGTCGAACCACGAGCCGACGAACTGAGCTGACAGGATGCCCAATATCAGACCTACAATCAGCGCGAACGCCATGGCCGTCAGGGCAAGTATAGCCGTCTGCGGGAATGCCGACGCAAGTATGTCCGACACCTTGCGCTTCGACTGGTAAGAACGCCGCAGATAGGGCTTCTTCAATATCAGCGAGGTGCTGCCTGCACGCACTATCTGCTTGTAAGGGGCATATTTGGCATCGTCGAGGTAGAAATAGTCGTGCTCGTCGCTGTTGTTGTGCAAAGAGAGGGGCATAAGGTCGTTAAGGTAGTTGAGGAACTGCACACCCATAGGCCGGTCGCGTCCCAGGTCGCGGTTGATTATCTCGATGCTTTCGGCATCGGCGCGCTGCCCGAGCATCATGCGTGCCGGGTCGCCCGGCAGGATGTTGAACAGGAAGAACACCAACGTCACAACTCCCAGAATAACCAGAAGCCCGTACATCAACCGTTTAAGTGTATAACGCAACATTAGTTCAATCCTCTTACCACGCTTTTCTTTGCTATATATTCTTTGAAATAGAACGGCTCAAAATAGGCCACATCCTCCTTCTCCATGTTTTGCAGCTTGCTCTGCGCTATATGCGCCATACCGACAGCCGAAACACTGAACGACGCATCATACAACGCATTGCTGTGCCACGACAGCAACGGACGCGTCTTCTCGGCCCCGTCGCCGATAAACATCATACGATTGCCTTCAAGGTACGTGTCATACAGATGTTCGGTGATTATGTCGGCGGCCACGTCACGCACCAGGCCCTGCCGACTGTATATGGCCGTGTAGCACTCCATCCTGCGGGCGTCAATCATCGGGCACACCAGCCCGTCATAATCAGCATGCTGCTGATAATACAATAAGGCCATGCTCTGCAATGTCGGTACGGCAAGCAGCGGAATATCCAAGGCATAGCAAAAACCTTTGGCGCAACTCACGCCAATGCGCAACCCCGTGTAGCTGCCCGGACCGCTACTGACGCACACGGCCTCAAGCCGCTTCTTGTCAATACCCGCTTCGTGAAAGACATCCTCTATGAACAACGACAGTTTGGAGCTGTGGGCATTAGGCTCATCACTCTCTTTAAGCGCCAACACATTACCACCTTGCGCCAAGGCGACAGAACACTTCTGCGTTGCGGTTTCTAAAAGAAGAATGGCCATATTGGGTTATTAGTTATGAGTTTTAAGTTATAAGTGGCTGACGCGATTTTAATTTTTAATTATTAATTTTTAATTTCCATCATCTCATATCAATAACCTCAACGCCGGGGGCTTTGGAGGCATCGAAGCGGAAGTCGGCATCCGTGCAGGCCACCCCGCTCTTGAACGCGCTGACAGTATATTCGATGCGCGCCCCACTGAACTGGTACACCTCCATCTTAATTAAGGTTCCGGTCTTGGCGTTGATCAAGAGGCGCAGCTTGTGGTAACTCTTGGCTTTCAGCGGCGTGAGGTCGATAACCGCCGTGCCGTTGTCTTCCTGACGTATATATTTGGCACGGTAGTGCTTCTCGTAATTAGCCAAGAGCTTGGCTGGGTTCATCAGGTCGTCATCGCTATCGGAAGGCTTATTGACGGTCACCTCATTGGTTCCTTTGTTCCAATGCCATATTGCTGTGCCGTCGCAATACAGCGTTTGCTTGTCCTTCTCGGTGACGCGGTATTTGGGCGACTTGTACAGTATCTGCGCCGTCACTTTGCCCATCTCCACCTTTTGCTCGTTGCGCGTTATCATCGTAACGTCGAAACTCACAGCACTGCCGTTGAACTTGTTGGCTGCTTTCTTGAGTATATTCTTGGCGTTCTCGTCAACTGTTCCGTGTGCGGTGTGGGTTAGTTGCGCCATAGTCGGTGCGGCCAATGCCACCATTACCGCCAATGCCACCGCTTTGAGATATCTTTTCATATTTATAATTGATTTTGTTGATTGTAACATTAATGCAGATTCACCCCAATGATATGCATAAACTCCTCGCGAGTTTTGGGACTGTTAAGGAATGCGCCGGTGAAGTCGCTCGTAGTGGTAACACTGTTCTGCTTCTGCACGCCGCGCATCGACATGCAGAGGTGGTGTGCTTCGATAACCACAGCCACGCCTAGCGGGTTCAATACCTCCTGAATACAGTCTTTTATCTGTTTGGTGAGGCGTTCCTGCACCTGCAGCCGACGTGCGTAGGCGTCAACCACACGAGGTATCTTGCTCAGGCCCACTATTGTGCCGTTGGGTATATAAGCCACATGCGCTTTGCCCACGAACGGAACCATATGGTGCTCGCATAGCGAGTACAGCTCGATATCCTTCACTACAACCATTTGGCGATAATCTTCGTGGAATATGGCCGAGCGCAGTATCTCGCTAGGCTCCAAGTCGTATCCATTGGTAAAGAACAGCATGGCCTTGGCTATGCGCTCGGGCGAACGCAACAAGCCTTCGCGGTCGGGGTCCTCGCCCAACAGCTTGAGTATCTCTTTATAATGTTGTGCGAGCTGGTCGACGCACTTCATGTCGTACTTGTCAATCTTCTGATATCCTAATTCTTCCATGGTGGTCAGTTTATAAGTCTTCAACCTGCAGGACAAGTCCTTTCAGGTATTCGCCTTCGGGATGATATATGCTCACGGGGTGGTCGGGCGCATGGGGCAGCATCCTTACTATGCGCACCTGCTTGTGCGCCTCGGCGGCAGCCGTGAAGCAAAGGGTTTGGAAATCATTGCGGCTCACGGCCTGCGAGCAGCTGAAGGTGAACAGCAGTCCGCCGTTCTTTATGTGTGCCATGGCTTTGCGGTTGATGTTGCGGTAGCCTTTAAGCCCCTGCTGCAGGTTGCTGTGCCGCTTTGCAAACGCCGGCGGGTCCAATATCATGATGTCGAAGTCGTTGCCGATGCTGTCAAGATATTGCAGCACATCAGCCACAACACCTTTGTGCGGAGCCGATGCACCGAAGTTATTTAACACATTTTCTTCGCACAACGCGATGGCTTTCTTGCTGATATCCACAGTCTCCACGTACGACGACCCGCCCCTCAAGGCCGCCAGACTGAAGCCGCCTGTGTAGCCGAAACAGTTGAGCACACGGCATCCACGAGCCATCTGCTGCAATAGCAGACAATTTTCGCGCTGGTCGAGGAAGAAGCCGGTCTTCTGACCTTCGTAGAAGTCGATCATTATGCGGTTGCCATTCTCGAGTATCTCCCACTTGTCTATTGCATCGCCTATTATGAAATGATCCTCAACCCCGCCGCTTGGCAGCGTAGCTGATGATTTGTCGAATATGGCCTTAAGCGGCGGCAGGTCGCTGTCGGCGGCGAATAAATCAGCAAGCAGTTGTGACAACTCGTCCAATATGAGATACATGCCCATGCTGTGCGCCTGACATACAACCACTCCGTTGTAGTAGTCGGCCACAAGGCCCGGCATGTTATCGCCCTCGGCGTGTATAAGCCGAAATACATTGTTGGAACTGGCGTTGAAGAGTCCAAGCCGCTTTCTGTAGGCTATGGCACTGCACAGACGCGCCCGCCAAAACGCCTTGTCTATATTGCGATGCTCGAAGCTGAGCACCTTGCACATTATCGTCTCGTTCTGGTAATGACCTCCGGCCACCCAATTGCCGTCGGCATTATACACATCCACCACATCGCCCTCTTGCGGCGACCCGTCGACTCTTTTCACCGCCCCTGAGAATATCCAGGGGTGGCGACGGAGCACCGATTTGTCGCGTCCTGCTGCCAGATGCAAGATGGGACGGTCTTTCATTGCTTAAGCTTTTGTATTGTCAACTGCGGGGAGTCGGACTTGAAAACGGCGTTGCCTGCCACCAGCACATCGCAGCCTGCGTTGAACAGCAGCGGCGCATTCGACAGGTTGACACCACCGTCTACCGAGATGAGACAACTGGATTTCCTTTGCTCTCGCAATTGTCTGAAAGCTGACACCTTATTGTATGTATTCTCAATAAACGATTGACCTCCAAACCCAGGGTTTACCGACATCAGCAGCACGAGGTCGCAGATGTCCAGTACGTTCTCAATCATCACCAACGGCGTGGCAGGATTCAAGGCCACTCCCGAACGGCATCCGCAGTCCTTTATCAGTTTCAACGTCCTGTCAAGATGTATGCAGGCTTCGCTGTGCACGGTGATAATGTCGGCACCTGCGTCGGCAAAGTCTCTGATATACCTGTCGGGGTCGGTTATCATCAGATGCACGTCGAGCGGCTTGGCCGCATACCGTTTTATTGCCTTTACGATCGGCTGTCCAAAACTTATATTGGGCACAAAAACGCCGTCCATCACATCCACATGCAACCAGTCGCACGCGCTTTCGTTGAGCATGGCAATGTCACGTTCCAGATGGCCAAAGTCGGCCGACAATAATGACGGTGAGATTATCTTCATAATTATTTCTACAATTTCAGCTTTTCGAAGTTTTTGCCGTACACGCCCTGCACTTTGGCCACCGAGACAAATGCGCCATTGTCTATCCTGTTGATAATCTGCATCACGTGAGGCTTGTCGGTCTTGTGCACTATAAGCACCAGCACCTCCTGGTCATTGCCTGTATAACAGCCCTTGGCATCGAGTAGTGTGGCACCGCGTCCAACCTCCTGCGTGATAGCCTCACCTATCTCTTTGGTGTGTGGCGAAAACACCATTACCTGATACGACTGTTTGTTACCGTCAATCACCATGTCGAGCACATAAGTCATCGTAACCATTACGATATAGCCGAACACGACATTCTCAACTTTGTGCGACACGAAATAGGAGCAGCCGATGATGAAAATATCTATATACATTATCACCTTGCCCGGCGATATGTTGTAGAATTTACTTACGATAAGTGCAATGATATCGGTGCCTCCGCTGTTGCCGCCCATGGCAAAGGTCAGGCCTATGCCTGCACCGCATATTGCGCCGCCGAGTATTGCACACATAAATCCGCCAAACTCGCTCACGTCGAACAGGTTCTCGATATGCAGCACCTGCTGCCAGAAGATGAAGAACACCGACGACATCACGATTCCGTATATCGTGTTGGCTCCGAAGCGCGACCCCAGCATCTTAAATCCCAGCAACACCAGTATGGCATTGATGAACAGGTTCATAATACCCACCGGGATATGTATCGGCAACAGGAAATAGAGTATCGACGAAATACCCGACACCCCGCCCGATATTAT
Source organism: Bacteroidales bacterium (assembly GCA_017962615.1). GTDB lineage: Bacteria > Bacteroidota > Bacteroidia > Bacteroidales > P3 > Colimorpha. Next base: position 41,028 of record JAGCUZ010000036.1, read on the forward strand.
CTTGCTCGGCAACATAAACGCGGCCCACGCAAAAGTGTAGGACGCCAAGCCGAAAGTGATAAGGATATACGAGATTATGATGTTGGACTTTTTCTTGAATATTTGCACGACCTTAAGGTTTAGTTCTAAGTTATTAGTTTTAAGTTTTAAGTAGCTGGCGCGATTTAATTTCTCACACAGCGTAGTTTCTTGCGCCGAATATGGCACTGCCAACACGCACCAGCGTCGAGCCCTCTTCAATGGCAATCTCATAGTCGCCGCTCATACCCATCGATATCTCCTTGAACTCGGAATGCGCAGCGAAGTATTTTGATTTAAGGGTGTCGAAGCAGGCATGCAGATGCCTGAACTCTCCCCTCACCTGCTCGCGGTTGTCGGTATTTGTGGCCATTCCCATGACACCTACAATACGCACATTCAAAGGCCTGCCGGCATTCTGCTCACCTGCGACCCAAGCCAGCAACTCTTCAGCCTCCTGCATATCGAGGCCGAACTTCGTCTCCTCGGTGGCTATATGGAACTGCAGCAGGCAGTCTACCACACGCCCGACTTTGGCGGCGTGTGCATTGACATCCTGAAGCAATTCAAGGCTGTCGATGCTGTGTATCATACTGACAAACGGTATGATATACTTAATTTTGTTGCGCTGCAGGTGCCCGATGAAATGCCATTCTATGTCTTTGGGCAGGGTTTCATGTTTGTCGCGCATTTCCAGTGCCTTGTTCTCACCAAACAGACGCTGGCCTGCCGCATATGCCTCGGAAATATCTTCCGCAGGTTTAGTCTTCGACACGGCAATGAGACGTGTCCCCGACGGAATCGTCTTCTGTATTTCTCGAAGATTCTCTTCTATGTTCATTAGACTTTTGTCGTTGTGTCATCGCATGACCTTCAGCGCATGCTTCGACGCCTCGTGTTTCGGGTCTACTTTCAGCGCCGCCAGCATGCACTCGCGCGCCTTGGGAGTGTTGTGCAGGCGGAAATAGGACACACCCATGTTGTACTGGGTGTTGGCATCCTTGGGCTTGTATTCCAGAGCCGAGAGATAGGCCTCGATAGCCTCTTCGTGCCGGTCCTTCTTGGCAAGTGCCGCACCGAGGTTGCAGTAAGCATCGGCGTAGGCCGAGTCGTAGTTTATGGCACGCTTGTAGTAGTCGATGGCATCGTTGTACTCGTCAAGCTCCATGCATAGGTTGCCGAGGGCCAGACAGAGGTTGACATCGTTGGGCATTATCTTGAGTGCCTTGCGGTAACTGTCGATAGCCTTGCCGTAGAGCCCGGCCTGCTCGTAATACGAGCCCATGCTGCTGTACACAGCTCCGTACACAGGGTTGATTTCCACAGCCTTCGCCCAACTTGCCATGGCATTCTTCGACTGCCCTTTCATTATATAGGCGTTGCCCATATAATAGTACGAAACAGCGTCGCGGCTGTTCTTCTCCACGGCAGCTTTCCAAGCCTCTATGGCCTTGCTCGGGTCGCCTATCCTACTGTAACATAGACCCATGTTGCGCAGGCTCTCGTTCGAGGAGAAGCCAAGCGTCTCCATCTTCTTGAAAGTCTCTATGGCCTGTTTGTACAGCTCCATGTTGGCATAAGCCAAAGCCATGTTGTAATAGGCCTTGGCGTTGTCGCCGCCTATCTCCAGAGCCTTGTTGTAGCATTCAACCGCTTGTGCCGGAAAGCCTTGCTCGAAATATTGGTTACCCTTGGCAATATACGTCTCTGCCGACCCTTGGGCCATCAGACATCGCGCCATCACTAAGGAAAACACAATTATGAATAGCTTCTTCATAGCACTTGCGTTTTATATATTTAGGTCTGCGGAGCGGAATAAAGCTCCGCAGACCTTGTTACATGCTTGCCTTATTCGGGCCACACGGGCTGGAGGTTACGGTCGCCGTAGGCGTCGTCAATCTTGCTTATCGTCGGCCAGTACTTGTCGCCGTGCTCGAGCGGGAAGGCGGCCACCTTGCGGCTGTACGGATAGTTCCACTCGTCGGCGCACACCACCTGCATGGTATGCGGGGCGTTGGCTATCGGGTTGTTCTTCTCGTCGTATTTGCCGCTCATGATGTCGTCAATCTCCTGACGGATGCTTATCATGGCATCACAGAAACGGTCAAGCTCGCTCAGCGGCTCGCTCTCGGTGGGCTCCACCATCAGCGTGTTGTGCACCGGGAATGCCACCGTGGGGGCATGGAAGCCGTAGTCGTCCAGTCGGCGTGCGATGTCGCCCACTCCAACCTTCAGGCTGTACTCGCCGAAGTCCACAATCATCTCGTGTCCGCACATGCCGTTCTTGTTGGTGTACAGAATCTTGTAGTACTTCTGCAGACGTGCGCGCAGGTAGTTGGCGTTGAGGATGGCGTGCTTCGTAGCCTCGGTGAGGCCGTTGCCTCCAAGCATGAGCAGGTAGCCGTAGCTTATCGGGAACAGCAGGAAGTTGCCATAAGGCGCTGCAGCCATGGCGTTGCCCTTCTTGCCGCCCACCTCGTACTCGCAGTGCTTGGGCAGGAAGTCGACTAGCTTGGCGCTGACAGCGATAGGACCGACACCGGCACCGCCGCCACCGTGAGGACCGGAGAACGACTTGTGCAGGTTCAAGTGGCACACGTCGGCACCCATACGGCCTGGACTCGTCAAGCCAATCTGTGCGTTCATGTTGGCACCGTCCATGTACACCAGTGCGCCGGCCTCGTGTATGATGTTCACTATTTCGAGGATGCCCTCTTCAAAGGCACCGTGCGTCGACGGATAGGTTATCATGATGCAGCTCAGCGTGTCGCGGTACTGCGCCACCTTCTCTTTCAGGTCGGCGATATCCACGTCGCCGCGCTCGTCGCATTTCACCACCACCACCGTCATGCCGGCCTTGGCAGCCGATGCGGGGTTGGTGCCGTGGGCCGATGCGGGTATCAGGCACACGTTGCGCTGCGGGTTGCCGTTGTCGATATGGTAGTTGCGTATCACGGTCAGGCCGCTGTACTCGCCTGCCGAACCCGAGTTGGGCTGCAGCGACACACCGGCAAAACCGGTAACCTCGGCAAGCATCTTCTCCATCTCTTTCACCATCTCTATCGAGCCCTGTGCCTGGTCTTGCGGCACGAAGGGATGCAGGCCTGCAAACTTCGACCAGCTCAGCGGCAGCATCTCGGCGGCGGCGTTGAGCTTCATCGTGCAGCTTCCCAGCGGTATCATGGCGCGGTTAAGGCTCAGGTCCTTAATCTCGAGCTTCTTCATGTAGCGCATCATCTCGGTCTCGCTGTGGTAGGTGTTGAACACCTTCTGCGTCAGGTAGGCGCTCTTTCTGCGCAGCGTCTCGGGAATGTCGTCCACATTGGTGCAGCAGCCCTTGCCGTTGCACTGCAGCAGTTCGGCTTTCTTGCCGGCCGCCTCGGCCAGCACGGTGAGGATGTTGTTGATATCATCCTTCGACGTGGTCTCGTCAAGGCTTATGCTTATGCACTCCTCGCATATATAGCAGAAGTTGATTTCGTGAGCCAGAGCCACCTCGCGCACCTTGTCGGTCTTCACCGGGCACTGCAGGGCCAGGGTGTCGAAGTACGCGCGGTTGTGCTGCTTGTAGCCGTATTTCTCGGCCTCGCGGGCCAGCACCGTGGCCATGGCGTGAATGTTGGAGGCAATCTGCTTGATGCCTTCCGGGCCGTGCCATGCGGCGTAGAAGCCGCTCATGATGGCCTGCAGGGCCGATGCTGTGCAGATATTCGACGTAGCCTTCTCTCTCTTGATATGCTGCTCGCGCATACCTAGGGCCATACGCAGGGCGGGGTTGCCCTTGGCGTCGATGCTCCAGCCTATAATGCGGCCGGGGAAGCTGCGCTTGAAGGCGTCGGTGACGGCGAAGAAGCCGGCATGTGGACCGCCGAAGCCCATCGGCAGACCGAAGCGCTGGTTGCTGCCAAAGGCGCAGTCGGCACCCATCTCGCCGGGGGTCTTCAGCAGGGCCAAAGCCATCAGGTCGGTGGCCACACCAACAAAGATGCCCAGCTCGTGAGCCTTGGCGATAAACTCCGTGTAGTCGGTAACCTCGCCGAAGCAGTTGGGATACTGCACAATGGCGCCGAAGAAGCTGTTGTCAAGCTGCACCTTCGACGCATCGCCCGTCACAATCTCTATACCGCGCGGAGCGGCGTTGGTGCGCATCACGTCCAGCGTCTGCGGGAAGATGCCGTTGTCGACAAATATCTTATGCACGTTGTCCTTCACGGCGGCACGGCTGCGGCTGTTGTAGAACATAATCATGCACTCGCCGCCTGCGGTGGCCTCGTCGAGCAGCGAAGCGTTGGCCAGCGGCATGCCGGTCATGTCGCTCACCATGGTCTGGTAGGTCATCAAAGCCTCCAGGCGACCCTGGCTGATCTCTGTCTGGTACGGAGTGTAGGCCGTGTACCAGCCTGCGTTCTCAAACACGTTGCGCTGTATGACGGCAGGGGTTATCGTGCCGTAGTATCCGCGGCCGATATAGCTCTTGTACATCTTGTTCTTCTGGGCAAGGGTACGGCAGCGGTTCAGAAACTCATATTCGTTGATGCCGTCGGGAATTGCCAGCGGCTTCTCAAGGCGGATACTCGACGGCACAGCCTTCTCAATAAGTTCATCCATCGATGACACACCGATGGCTTTCAGCATTTTTTCTTCGTCAGCGGTTTTCGACACACCGTCGTGACGCGCGGTGAAATTATTGGTAATCATTGTTTTGTTATAATATTATATTATTCTTTTTTGTATTTTACCGACTACAAAAATACAAAATTATTTCATACCCGATACTATTTATTGGAATATATTTATTAACTGACCAATGCGGATAACCTCAGCCCACCCTATCGGAACATTATTTCGCGATAACCTTTGCAGGGCAGATACGGTATACAAAAAGATAGCGAAGCGAAGAACAAAGATTCGATAGATTAGATAGATTCGTGGTCAAAATCTATTATTGGAGGTTATCTTGCTTTGTATTTCATCATAATAGCCATTGACAACATACCTCAACTTTCCGAAAAACTCCTCCGGCGTATATGACTCCTTAGCACCGTAGAGGCTGTCAGCTTCGGCTTTAAGCTTGTTATATGCAGCATCAATTCTTTCCGTATTCATGTTATACGAAGCAGCAGCGTTTGAAAATAAGAACCTGCGGGAGGGTCTCCCCTACCCGCAGGTTAAGTATACACGCGATTGATCTTACGCGTAGAGTTCTTCGAAGATCTTGCGCAGCTTCGGGCTCTCACGGAGCTCCTGGAGCGTGAACTCGGCATGGCCCTTGGTGTAGCCGTTGCCCATGATCATGTTCACGTCGCTGCCGATACCCTCGGCACCCAGGCTGGCCTTGGTGAAGCTGGTAGCCATCGAGAAGAAATAGACGATGCCGTCGTCCTTGGTGCACAGCACAGCCGTCATCTCCTGGTCGGGCACGTTCACGCAGTTGATGGTCACGTCGGCCATCTTGCCGTTGGTCAGGCGCTCAACGAGCTCGTACACCTGCACCGGGGTCATGCCTGCAGCGCTCTCAACGATGTCGCAGAAGCCCAGGTCTTTGATACGCTGGGTGCTCTTGGGGCTGTTGGCAATGCCGATGACCTTACCGGTAACACCGACGC
>JAGCUZ010000037.1 GCA_017962615.1 Bacteroidales bacterium
CCCACCAACATCTGCTGGGGCGACCGCAACCGCAGCGCCATGGTGCGTGTGCCGCTGGGCTGGACCAAGGGGTCGGGCAACATGATGGCCCACTGTAACCCGCTGGAGAAGAACGACGAAGTCGACTTCAGCTACAAGCAGACCATAGAATTGCGCACCCCCGACGGCAGCGCCAACATCTACCTGCTCCTTGCCGGCATGACCGTGGCGGCACGCTACGGCTTCGAGATGGACAACGCCGTGCAGTATGCCAAAGACCGCTATGTGAGCGTCAACATCTTTGAGCACGAGGACGTGCTGAAACGACTCGACGTGCTGCCCGACAGCTGCGCCGCCAGCGCCGACCTCCTCGAGAAAGACCGCGCACTGTACGAGGCCAAAGGTATCTTCACCCCTGCACTTATCGACGGCATCATCAACGACCTCCGTTCCTACAACGACCGCACCCTGCGTGCCGAGATAGGCAACGACCAGCAGAAGGTGCTCGACCTGGTGAAGACCTTCATCCACTGCGGCTAACCGCACAACATATTGGTGGCGTGGAGGAGACTCCGCGCCACCAGCAACTTCCGAAAGGGATGAAGAAACATCCAGTGAATGTTTCGATAGCGAAGAACAAAAGCACATATCAACATCAAACATATCAACATCAAACATATCAACATTCAACATATCAACAAATAATCAAATAATCATGAAAAAACTATTATCTTCTTTGTTCTTGTTTTTGACCCTTGGGGCCATCATTGCCAACGCCCAGCAGCGCAATAGCCAGACGTTGCAGTACGACAACAACACCTACAACACCGGCATCGGCGGCGACAACGGCCTCTTCCTGTGGGCTGTGAAGTTCGATGCATCGCAGATAGCCTCCTACCAGACCCTCGATTCGGTGAAGGTGTACGGCGTCACCACCACGGCAGCCGAGTACTTCGTGTACCAAGGCCAGAACATAGCCAACACCGGCACCTTTCTGTACCGCCAGTCGGTGACCATCACTGCGGGCGTATGGAACACCTACGCCCTCTCCACCCCGCTCACCCTCAACACCTCGCAGCCGCTGTGGATTGTCTTCAAGGCGCGCCACTCCATCGGGGTGGCCGTGGCGGCAGCCTGCGTAGGCACCAATGCCAACGCGGCCTGGTACAACGAAGACACCACTGCCAGCAGCAGCTGGAAGAATATCGTCAACGAAGGCTACAGCTACAACTGGATGATGCGTGCCAGCGTGTCGGCTCCGGGCGCAGCCGCCACCTACACCATCACCGCCAACTGCGACCCCTCCAAGGGTATTGTGACGGGCGGCGGCACCTACACTGACGGCGACACCGCCGTGCTGACGGCCCGTCCCATTGCCGGCTACGTATTCCTCGACTGGCAGGACGGCAACACCGCCAACCCCCGCCGCGTCGTGGTGCATAGCAACATGACATTCACCGCCAACTTCGCCGAAGACGAAGTCGAGTCGTACACTGTCACCGTCACCTGCGACCCCAGCCGCGGCACCGTGACGGGCGGCGGAGTGTACACCGCGGGCAGCACCGCCACCCTTACAGCTTCGCCCTACGCAGGCTACCACTTCACCAGCTGGAGCGACGGCAGCGCCGACAACCCGCGCTCGCTTATAGTGAACCGCGACATCAGCCTCTCGGCCACCTTCGCCTCCGACAACGGCGAGGGAATCGGCGAGACGGCTTCGGCACAGCCCATAGTGGCACTGACGCAGCGCACCCTCACCGTGAGCAACGCCTCTGGCCTCGACGTGGCCGTCTACGATATTGAGGGCCGCGTCATTGCGCAGCACAGCAACGCACCCGACGGCTTCACCACCGTCTTCACCCATCCTGGAGTGTACCTGGTGCGCATTGGCGACTCCAAACCGCAGAAACTGCTGGTGCGATAATACCACCATCCGCGCCGCCAGGAACCGTCAGGCGGCAATGGCGACGCATGATCTACCTCCTCAATCCTGACAGCACCACATTCCCCAACCCCGACAAAGCCGAGGCCGACGGCCTTCTGGCCATTGGCGGCGACCTGTCGCCCAAACGGCTGATAGCAGCCTACCGCAGGGGGATATTCCCGTGGTTTAACGATGACGACCCCATCCTGTGGTGGTCGCTAGACCCGCGCATGGTAATGCCTGTCGGCGATTTCAGATGCAGCAAGAGCCTGCTACGGACGCTGAAATCGCAACGCTACGAGGTGCGTGTCGACACCTGCTTCGAGGAGGTCATAGCACGCTGTGCCGACACGGAGCGGCCCGACCAACCGGGCACATGGATAGTGCCCGACATGATTACAGCCTACACACGCCTCCACGATATGGGCTATGCCCACTCGTTCGAGACCTTCCTCAACGGCCAACTGGTCGGCGGGCTGTACGGGGTAAGCGTCGGGAGGTTCTTCAGCGGCGAATCCATGTTCCACACTCATACCGACGCCTCGAAGGTTGCCTTCGCCAAGCTGGTGGAATACTGCGCCCTGCACGGCTTCGACTTCATCGATGCCCAGCAACCCACGCAGCACCTCTTCTCGCTGGGAGCCTCGCCCATACCTCGCAAGCAGTTCCTCGGCATGCTCGGCAAAGCCGTCGACCCCGCTCTTGACGGGTCCACGTTCCTGCCCCGCTGGAAAGCGAACAGCGCCGTGCTGCTGCTCGGCGGCAACCAAGGCGACCGCACCGCGTTGATGCTTCAGGCGCAGGAGGCCATACAACAACGCATAGGCACCGTCGCGCTGCGCTCTGGATACTACGAGACGGAGCCGTGGGGCGACTTTGGCGAGGAGGAGCCGCAGCGGTTCCTCAACATGGCAGTGGTCGTCGACACCGACCTTACGGCCGACGAGGTACTCGCGCAGGCCCTCGACATAGAGCGGCAGCTAGGCCGGCGACGCCCCGCGGGCAGCACGCAGTACCACTCGCGCCCCATCGACATCGACATTATATTCTACGACAGCCTCGTCGTCGACACCCCCCGCCTACAGCTGCCGCACCCCCGCGCCCACCTGCGGCGCTTCGTCATGCAGCCCCTTGCCGACATCATACCCGCCTACGTCCACCCCACGCTGCGCCGCACTGTAGCGCAGCTCCTTGCCGACTGTCCCGACAGCGGCGCGGTGACAAAATACCCATCCCCACAATAAAAACATACCAGCGACGTTTTGTTGTCTGTCATGAAAAAAGCGCTAATAATTGTAACCTGCATACTGGCATCGTTGGCGGCCGTGGCGCAGAGCCACACCGTGAGCGGTACCGTGAGCGACGCCGCCACAGGCGAGACCCTCATCGGCGCCACCATCCTCGACCTGCGCTCGGGCAAAGGAGCCGTGAGCGACCTCAACGGCCGCTTCTCGCTAACCCTCAAAGGCGACTCGGTCAATCTACGCTGCACCTTTGTGGGCTACGAGCCCCAGTTCCACACCTTCAAGAACAGCGCCAACACCACGCTCAACATAAAGCTCAAGCCGTCGGTGCAGCTCAAGGAGGTGGTGGTGTCGGCTGAGCGCGTCATGAGCCACATGTCGTCGCAGATGAGCGCCGTCGACATCCCCATAGAGCAGATCAAGTCGGTGCCCGTACTCTTCGGCGAAGCCGACATAGTTAAGGCCCTGCAGCTGCTGCCCGGCGTGCAGAGCGGCAACGACGGCAACGGCGGCTTCTACGTGCGCGGCGGCGGTCCCGACGAGAACCTCTTCCTCCTCGACGGGGTGCCCATCTACAACGTCAACCACCTTGGAGGCTTCTTCAGCGCCTTCAACGCCGACGCCGTCAAGTCGGTCACCCTCTACAAAGGCAGCTTCCCCGCACGCTTCGGCGGCAGGCTGAGCAGCGTGCTCGACGTGACGAGCAACAACGGCAACAACCAGGAGCTGCACGGCAACGCCTCGATAGGCTTCATCTCGGCCAAGCTCAACCTCGAAGGACCTCTGGTGAAGGAGAAGACCACCTTCTGCCTCTCGGCACGCCGCACCTACGCCGACATACTGCTGAAGCCCCTCGTCTACCGCCTCTCCAAGCAGGCCGACGGCGTGGCCAAGCTACAGGCAGGCTATTACTTCTACGACCTCAACGGCAAGATATCGCACACCATCTCAGAGCGCAGCAGCCTCTTCGGCACCTTCTACTGGGGCTCCGACTACGTGTACGGCCGCGTGCGCACGCTCAACAGCGCACAGAAAGACGAGTTCATGGGCTTCAACAACCAGTGGGGCAACCTCATAGGCTCGCTGCGCTGGAACCGCGTGCTCACGCCCAAGCTCTTCATGAACGTCACCGTCTCCTACACACAGTACTCCAACCTCATAACCGGCAGCATCGAGACCCAGAACTTCAACCCCAACGGCGAAGACCAGGTCTCCACCATCAAAGGCGACTACTCGTCGGGCATACGCGACATTACCGCACGCGTCGACTTCAACTACACGCCCAACCCCGACCACAGCGTCAAGTTCGGCTCCTACTTCACCCGCCACTGGTTCATCCCCGAGGTCATCAGCGGCAACGTCGACTACTACGACGACATACAGATGAACGACACCTGGCGCATGGACACCGTCATGGGCGGCAGCCGCGTCCTCGCCAGCGAGAGCGTGGCATTCATCGAAGACGACTGGTCGGCAGGCAGCGCCCTGAAGCTCAACTACGGCCTGCACCTCAGCGGCTTCTACGTGCGCAACACCTTCTACCCCTCGCTACAGCCTCGCATCTCGGCGCGTCTGCTCCTTGCCGACGACCTGTCGCTCAAGGTGGGCTACGCCGAGATGACGCAGTACATGCACCTGCTCTCGACCACCAGCGTGAGCATGTCGACCGACCTCTGGGTGCCGGCCACCGACCGCATCACCCCCATGCGCTCGCGCCAGGTGGCGGCAGGCCTCTTCTACGACTGGCCTGCCATAGCGCAACTGTCGGTGGAGGGCTACTACAAACACATGAGCAACATCATCGAGTACAAGGACGGCGCCTCCTTCTTCGGCATGTCCACCAACTGGGAGGACCTCGTGGTGGCAGGCGACGGCTGGGCCTACGGCATCGAACTGCTCGCCGAGCGCAGCATAGGCAAGCTCACAGGCTGGATAGGCTACACCTGGAGCCATACAACCCACCAGTTCAACCGCCCCGGACAGGAGCTGAACGACGGCGAGCCCTTCCCCGCCAAGTACGACCGCCGTCACGACTTCTCAATCGTGGCATCCTACAAGTTCAGCGACCGCTTCGACGTGAGCGCCACATGGGTTTTCTGCACCGGCAACGCCGCCACCCTCTCCATGCAACGCTACAACCAGGCCTACGAAGACCCCGACGACTACGCCGCCGCCTCCACCTCGGCGCAGGGCGGCAGCCTACCCTACATCGAAGGACGCAACAACTTCCGCATGCCCAACTACCACCGCATGGACGTCAGCGCCAACCTGCACCGCACCTTCAAGCGCCGCAACTGCCGCCGCACCCTCAACTTCAGCGTCTACAACCTCTACAACCGCCAAAACCCCTACATGATATACGAGAGCCGCTCCGACACCTACCAAGGCTACAACGCCGCCCTCATGCAGCTCTCCATCTTCCCCATCCTCCCATCCGTAGCCTATACCTTATACTTCTGATAATTGTTGATATGTTATGCGCGCCAGCCTCTATCACATCTATCGTCTCTATCACATCTATAATCCTTCAGTTCTCGTCAGCCTCTTAAAACCTTAGAACTATGATGAAAAAGTCCCTGTTCCCAATACTTGCCGTTCTCGCCCTCTTCGCTTCGTGCGAGAAAGTGGTTGAGTTCGACACCACAGCGTCGAAGGCCAAGCCGGTGCTCAACGCCATACCCTCGGCAGGCAAGACCCTCTTCGTGAACTACGGCAACACCCGTTTCTTCCTCGACGACAACAACGAGCACCCCATCAGCAACGCCGACATCACCATAACCGTCAACAACACCACCCTCCACCCCACCGGCAACAGCCACTGCAACTACTTCTTCGACTACCAGTTGCAGGAAGACGACCGCCTGCAGATAGCCATCACCAACCCCGACGGCAGCCGCGTGAGCTCGAGCACCTACGTGCCGCGCCTCCCGCGCATCGACTCGGTCGTGTCGTATATCGACACCACGCAGGTCTTCAACGTGGGCATCATCCAGTTCAACCTCCACGACTACGCCGGCTACCCCGAGTACTACCACTTCGCCGTACAGCAGCGCGACAGCGGCTGCCGCTACAACGAGTGGACCAAGAAATACGACACCGTCGACACCACCTACTACACCTACTTCCTCTGCTACACACCCCAGTTCACCGACCCCTCGGTGTCGCAGAGCGAAGCCCTCGGCGGCTACTTCTACAGCGACCTCCTGGCCACCGACCAGCTCGCCGACGGACAGACCGTCAACGCCAACTTCCTCCTCATGCTGCTTATCGACACCAACGAGGTGCAGCCCTTCCTGCATCAATACACCATGATAGTCGAGTCGGTCACCCCCGACCGCTTCCGCTACCTCAAGGATGTAGCCACCGCCACCTCGCTCACCACCGTCTTTGCCGAGCCCTCGCAGGTGTACAGCAACGTCGACGGCGCCCTCGGCATCTTCGCCGGTGCCGCCATACGGCGCTACAAGCTCGACATCGACCCCTCCATCCTGCGCCGCGACGACAACGCCGCCTCCCCCCGTCGCCACCACAGCCTCCCCCTGCCCTTCCATAAATAAGATGCCAATAAGGCATCACTGAGGTATCCGTAAGGCGAAACCGTCCCGTCAAAAAGAGGCTAAAACGCCTCTCCACCGTTTTACCCCAACTTTAACCACAACACACTCGTTATCAAACAACTGAGCGCCATTTTGCATATCGTCACCAACCCCAATTTTTGTATATAGAACGTAAAGCGTAAGTATATAGATGATAAGGAGTTGGTGGGACCAACTCCTTATCATCTATATACCTTCTCTAAATGTACCCTTTGTTAGGCTCGAAATGCGGTCGCGGAGACGGAGGGTGGACAGGCATAAATCTCTACAAACGGAAGCATAAAACTGTACAAACGGAGGCATGAAACTGTACAAACGGGGGTATAAAATTGTACAAACGGCAGCATGATGCTGTGCGAACGGCAGGGGACATTGTATGCTGTGTCACGCGTATGAGATTATAACGGGGGGCAATTCATAACAAATTATAAAAAGTAGGTGAATGGGGAGGGATAATGAAAAAAATATTTGCCATATCAGAAAAAAGTCGTATCTTTGCAGTCCGTTTTGAAGACAGACTACATACAAAAATAACAATATAATTCATTAAAAATGTACGCAATAGTAGAAATCTCAGGAAAGCAGTTCAAGGTCGTACAAGATCAAAAGATTTTCGTGAGCCGCCTCAAAAACAACGAAGAGGGCAGCGAAGTTTCTTTTGACACCGTGATGCTCAAAGACAACGACGGGAATGTTACCGTTGGAAAACCCTACATCGAAGGAGCCAGCGTGAAGGCTACGGTGCTGAAGCACCTGAAGGGCCCGAAGGTTCTCGTGTTCAAGAAGATTCGTCGTAAAGGATTTCAGAAGATGAACGGTTACCGCGACTATCTGACGCAAATCAAAATCGACAGCATTAACTAAACATTAATCAGTAACCATTAAAACCCCAATATTATGGCACATAAAAAAGGTGTCGGTAGTTCGAGCAACGGCCGCGAATCCGAAAGCAAACGACTTGGTGTGAAAATCTTTGGCGGACAGCACTGCATTGCGGGCAACATCATAATCCGTCAGCGTGGCACCGTCCACAACCCTGGCCAGAACGTGGGCATGGGAAAGGATCATACTCTCTTCGCCTTGGTTGACGGTACTGTGAAGTTCCACAAGGGGCGCGAGAACCGCTCGTTCGTCTCCGTCGTTCCGGAGGCTGTGGAAAATTAAAGATTAACAATCAAAAACTAAAAGCGTCCAGTACAGTAGGATTGGACGCTTTTTTTATAAATTAAAAATTAATAATTAAAAATTAAAACAATAACTGTGATGAAGAAAGCTCTATTACTGATAGCCCTATGTGCCGGGCTGGCGTCGTGCAACGACGCGGAGAAATACACGCTTAACTGCGAGAGCAACAACCTTGCCTGGGGCACCGTTGAGGGCGCTGGCTACTACCCTGCCGGCACTGTGGTTGAGATAAAGGCCATACCGAATGAGAACTGCACCTTCGAACGCTGGCTGGACGGCAACAAGAGCAACCCCCGCACGGTGACCGTGGAGCACAGTATAACTTATACGGCGATATTTAGCAAGAATTAGTTCTAAGTTATAAGTTTTAAGTTTTAAGTTCTAAGTAGCTGGCGCCTTACGTGATAGATACGATAGAGGCGATAGATACGATAGATGAAATAGAAGGCCCGACCACTGACGTGGTCGGGCCATTCTTTTAATTCTGCGCTATTGGAAGCTCCTATGGAGCTTCCTTCATTTTATTACCAGTTTGCGGGTGGCGGTGACGGTGGGGGTGCAGAGCTTGAGGAAATAGATGCCTCGGGAGGGGGCGCGGAGGATGAAGCGCATGGAGGGGCCGGAGGGCTGGCTTGGCTCGGCGCTGTGGATGCGGCGGCCTGCGGCGTCGTAGAGCGTGAGGGTGGCGGGGGCATCGGTGCCTGCGACTTCTACCACAACGGGGACGCCGAGGGGGGCGGGGTTGGGATAGAGCGTTACGCCGCCGCTCTCGGAGGCCTCGGGGATGGAGACGGCGATGGCGCGGGTGATGAAGGTGCCGACGACCCAGGGGCTGTATTGCTCGTACAGGCTTTCAGGACAGGAACGGCGCACGCGCCATTGGTAGGGCGTGGTGTCGGAGAGCTCGGTGAAGGTGTACATGGTGTCGTTCACGGGGCCTCGGTTGATCCACGCCGAGGATATTTCTTCGCGATAGGAGAGCTCGTAGAGCCCCGAATCGCGCCAAGTGACGGTAGCTGTGGTCGGCGTGGCGTACTGCAGGGCGAGGTCGTAGGGCGGGTCGCAGGGCGAGGGGTTGGTGGTGGTGAAGGTGCCGTAGGCCCAGTCGCTGGTGTCGGTAAAGCCAAGGCCGTCGCATATCCTGCGCACGCGCCATTCGTACTCCATAAGGCCTGAAAGGCCACGGTAGGTGCGGCTGGAACCGCGCACGAAATCGCCGACGGGCCAGACGCTGCTTGGCACGGCCTTGCAGGCCACCTGGAAGAGGCCTGTATCGCCCCACGAGACGGTGGCGCCGGTGCTGTTGATGTTGGAGACTGAGAGCGGCGAAGGCGGGGTGCAGGGGACGGGGCTGCCACACAAGACATCGAATGCGTAACCTGCGTGATGGTAGTTGGCATCGGAGACAAACAACAGGGTGAGAGCCCCTTGGGGGGTATTGGCACGTATAGGCCCTATGGTCTGTTGACTGAATAACTGAGCAGGCGAAATGACACTCAGTTCCTGCGTGCCCTGTGTACCGACACCGTCGTAGATATACAGAGTATCGCCGGCGTAGATTTGCACACTGCCTCTGATGTACACCTTGCTGCCGGGCTGCGCGGGCATGAGGACAACGGTGGAGCGCTGATTGTCGGAGTAGTTGCCATCTGCCCCGTCGTCGTAGAGGATGCCGCCGCAGAGCTGGATGGTGTCAGCCACGTTGGTGCGTGTAACCCAGACGCCGGGCTGCGCCGACACGGGGAGGGTGTGATACGAGGTGTCGGTGCCGCAAACGTCGCGCAGATAGAAGTCGTAGGATGTGCGAGGTGTGAGACCTGTAACCACAATGGAGTCAATCGCCGAGGCGACGACAGTGCCTGTGCCGTATGTGAAGCCCGAGGGGCCGTACTCTATTAACGACTGTGTACGGCTGGGGCATGAATTCCACCTGAGCGACACCGTGGTGGTTGTCTTTGCTGTAACCTGGAGTCCCAATGGCATGGTGCAGCTCGAAATATAGTCGAGCAATATATCGTCGATATACATTCTACTTGCCTCGATCTTTAGAGCCACGCACCGACCCCGGCCAGTATAGGAGGCCAAAGAGACCTGGGCATAATGCCAGTCGCGGGTTCCTGAGAGGCTTATGGTATCGACCGGCGTAAAGGTGGCGACATCGAAAGGGTCGGTCATCACACCAACCACAAATGAACTGTTGCCATTATAACAGTTATACCAGAGTGAGAGCATCAGGCTGTCGACCGACACATTCACCGGCGGCATGGCAATATAGGTATACCTGTTTGCATCAGCGGTAATATGCAGAAATTGCCCGCCACTGGGCGACAGAGGATAGTAATAGTTTTGGATATACGGAGGATTGTTGTCGTAAAAGTCATGGCAGTTTGTGCCTGTTATCCAACAGTTGTAGCATGAGTTGTACAGGGAGCCGGTTGTCCATGAGGAGAAATCCTCGACTATAGGCACGCCGACGGGCAGACACATGGTGCGGAACGAGTCCTGCACGTACAACGACGGCCCGCAGTCGCACTCGGAGCGCACATATACATAATAGACGGTGTTGGGGCTGAGAGCGGCCAGGCGGCACACCGTGTCGGTGGTACTAATCACGGTGCCGATGCCTGTGCCAGGCGTTATGGGCTGGGTGGAATATTCGAAAGTCCAGCGGGTGGCGGTGTCGCACACGTGCCAGCTGACAGTGCACGAGTCGACCGTGATACCTCTGAAGGTCAAGGCTGCAGGGCGACTACAACAAGGAATGAAGTCGAGGGTTATGTCGTCGACATAAGTTCCGTTATTGGCCGATTTCAACGCCACATGGCGGCCGTTGCCCTGGTAGGAAGAGAGCGGCACCTCGAAATATTCCCATGTGTAATCGAGTGTCAGGTCGACGGTCTGCACAAGCGTGAAAGAGTTCGCATCGTCGGGATCGGTCATCACACCCACATGCAACCGATGGGTGTTGGACGTGCTGTGTTTGTAGGCCCAGAACGAGAGCATAAGGTTCTGGACGGCAGTGTCGGTATAGGGCAGGGCGATATAAACCCTGTCTAAATCGTAAAACCTCATAGAATTGCAGCATGAGTGCGAAAAATAATAACCGTTCTCGATATGCGGCAAGTAGTTGTGGTACGAAACGAGGCCTTCCGACGGGCTTCGGTACCAGCAGTTATAGCCGTCCTCGGACCAGTATTCAAAATCCTCTGCTATCGGCAGGCGTCGGGCAAGGCATCTTGTATGGAAGGTGCCGTAGATATACGGCGATGTGTCAAGGCCGCAGATAGAAGTCACATAGACGTGGTACACGGTATTGGGGGCAAGATGCCCGAGGGCAATGACGGTGTCGTTAATGTACACCGTGCGCCCCTGCCCTGTTCCCGGCGTGATGGCCGAGTCGGCATACTCCACAATCCACCTGTTGGCATGGCCGCGGCTGAGCCAGCTCACGATGCAGGAGTCGGTGGTGATGTTACTGAAAGCCATGCTGGCAGGACTTGGGCAAAGAGGCTCGTCGATGACGACATTGTCGACAGCAGCCCCGGATCCTCTCGCTCCCGGGAAACTACGGAGGTTGTACCACATAAAAATCAGCCTGTAGGTGCCGTGCGACAGCGAAAGCGAGGTGTCGCAATGCTGCCACGACTGCTGCCCTGACAACTCACCGTTGCCCAAATAGGACCAACCTACCGGGATGTCACTTAGCCGAAACACCCCTGTACTGCCTGATACTCCCGGTAATACGCCGGGCACCAGGGCATCGGTGGCCGGTGCCACGAAGACACACATGTATTCGTAATACATACGACGTCCCTCGCAACGCCAGTCGAAGCTGATATCGCACACGTCACCCATAACGGAGAACTCATAGTAGGCGTAGACCACGCTGGTGCTGTCGACCGAGTAGGTGTTCGACACGCCGCCGTCGTTGGTGACAAAGAGGCTGTGGCCGGTGGTAGTGGTATCGACACCGATGCACCACTTGTTGGTCTGCGTGCCGTTGAGGAGGACCCAGCCCATGGTATCGGCCATAAGCTCGAAGCCAGACCTGTAGTGCACGCCCTGAGCACTGAGAGGGACGAAACTTAGGGCAAGCAGGAGGGATAACAGGGAAAGACGAAGTTTCATGCCAGAATTAAAAATTAATAATTAAAAATTAAAAATTAAATCGTACCAGCATCTATCATATCAACGTATCAACATATCAACGTATCAACAAATTATCTTATTATCGTATAACGAGTTTATGGGTGGTTGTACTGGTGGGGGTGCGGAGCTTGAGGAAGTAGGTGCCGCGGGAGGGAGCTTGGAGGTGGAAGCAGGCGGAGGGGGCTGTGGGGATGGCTTGCGCGACGCTTTGGAGGGCGCGGCCTGCGGCGTCGTAGAGGGTGAGGGTGACGGGGCCGTAGGCACCTTTTATCGACACCTCGACATCGCTGCCGGGGGCGGCGGGGTTGGGATAGACGGCGATGCTGACGCCGCCGAGATCGGCGGCTGTTATGCCGTCGGTGTCGCGGGTGGTGAAGGTGCCGCCGGTCCACGAGCTGTGCACGTCGTCCGCGCAGACGCGGCGCACGCGCCATTGATACTGCGTGGCAGGCGATAGGCCTGTGATTGTATACTCGTTGGCATTTATCTGAGTGCAACTACTCCACTCGGAGGTGCCTGTTTTACGATAGTCGACATCATATATGCCCGAGCCGACCCAGGTGACGGTGGCCGTGGTGGCTGTATATTCGCGCACGGCGATGCCATGAGGCATATCGCACGGAATGTCGCCTCCGGAGGTTGTAAAGGTGCTGTATACCCAATCGGTGGTGTCGGAATAACCCTCCACCTCGCATATCTTGCGCACACGCCATTCGTAAGGCATGCCCGTAAAAAGACCGGTGAAGGTATAGCCAGTGTCTGACTCATAGAAACCTTCGGGCCAATATCTGTTCCAATCCTCTTTGCATGTTACTTGGAAGAAGCCAGTGTCGCCCCACGACACTGTGGCGCTTGAATTGGTGACACCCAAGACAGAGAGCGACGACGGCGGGTCGCACTGGGGATGTGGAATAGGACGGCCGCACACAACATTCAGCGCATAGCCAGGACACATTGAACGACCAATAAACAATACAGTGAGCGCACCTGATGAATCAGATGCCCTGACGGGGCCAACAGATATTGCAGGAACATTATAGGCGGAACTCGAAGGACATGAGAAACGAGCCAGCAAAGTTCCACCAGTACCTATACCATCGTACACATACATGATATCGGAATACAAACACTGATATGTACCATAGATGTAAACCTTGTAACCAGGAATCGACGGCTTAAGAATGACTGTAGAATTCTGACCATGGTTGTAATTGCCTGTCGGCCCACCATCATCATACAACACATTACCGCAGAGTTCTACGGTGTCGATTTCATTTAGTCGCGTAATCCAAGCGCCCGGTTGCGCCGATACGGGAAGTGTTGCGCCAGAGGTGTCGAGACCGCAGACGTCGCGCAGATAGAAGTCGTAATTAGTATTAGTGAGAAGGCCTGTAACCGTTATGGTATTGGTCGTAGAGGTGATTACCGTACCAGTGCCGTAGGTAAAGCCTGCAAAACCATACTCTATAAGCGATGTTATACGGTTGGGGCATGAGGTCCATTTAAGCGTTACCGAGTTGGATGTCACCGCCGACACCCTTAAATCGGTAGGCACAAAACAACCCCTGCTGTAGTTGAGGAATATATCATCAACATATACCCAGCAGGATTTTGTCATCAGAGCCACACACCTGCCTTGATTGGTGTAGGAGTCGAACGGGACGGAGTAGCTTTGCCAATGCTCGACCAAAGTCAATGTATCGACGGGCGTATAAGTGGCGATATCGTAGGGGTTGTCCATAACACCGACGAACACCAACGAGTCGGTGCCGCCATATTTTTTGAGCCATAGCGAGAGGGTCAGGCTGCGGACGGGTACACCCACCACAGGCAAGGTCATATAGGAATATTTACCATTGCTGGCGGCGAAGATGGCATTGTGGGTCTCACTGTGGGCATCAGTACCATCGATGATGCGAAATGTGTTTGAGGGATCGTCGTTGGTACCGAAACGCCAACAGCTGACGGAATCGATACCATACAGCGGGCCGACGCTCCACGACGAGAAATCTTCGGAGAAAGGCAGCTGCACTGGCTGGCACATGGTGCGGAAACTGCCTTGGAGCCAGAACGAGGAACTGCTGCCACAAAGGGCTCGTACGTAGACGTAGTAGGCGGTGTTAGGTAATAGTCCGCCCAGCCTGCAGATATTGCTATTGACATATAATGTTCGGGCGGCGCCGGTGCCGGGCACTATTGGTGCGGCAGAATACTCGACGGCATAGCGTACGGCGAGGCCGCGCTCGTTCCAGAAGACAGTGCATGAGTCGGCGGTGATATCGCTGAAGGTCATGTTTGATGGGGTAAGGCAGGCGGAGGTGCGGTCGAGGGTTATATCGTCG
>JAGCUZ010000038.1 GCA_017962615.1 Bacteroidales bacterium
ATGCTTACCTAATGCCTCGTAGAGGCATGACAATGGTAGCCAGCCAATTCATTGGCTGGACGTGTAGATATGTATTTAGTACGTGCCTTGAGGTACGCGACATAGAGACATTATATCATACATGTATGTCGCGTACCTAAAGGCACGCCTAATTATCGTGGATATTTCAATCCCAGCCGTTAAAACGGCTGGCTACCGTTGTCTGGCACCTACGCCGCCATGCGGTTGCTGTTCTCCGAGACTATTATTCGAGTCCAAACAACGTACCGAAGGTACGTGCCCTCAATAACCCCTGACAAGCGTAGCGCAGTCTGGGGATGTAACACCCAACATATATACCGCGTGCCGGAGGTACGCGCCCTCTAATGACAGCGCATATCTCCGGCACACAAAGTCACACCAGTTGTGTGTCAGTATTGTTCCTTCTCGTTGGGGAAGTCGAGGGACTTCACGTCGCTGACGTACTGGCAGACGGCGCGGCTTATCTCCTCACCGAAGCTGCCATAGAGCCTCAGGTAGCGCGGGGTGAACTGCTGCGTGATGCCCAGCATGTCCTGCAGGACGAGCACCTGCCCGTCCACCTTGCCGCCTGCGCCGATGCCTATGGTGGGTATGGAGAGCTCTGCGGTGACGCGCTCGGCCAGCAGCGCCGGTATCTTCTCGAGCACCACGGCAAAGCAGCCCGCCTCCTGCAGTATATGCGCGTCGCGCACCAGGCGCTCGGCCTCTTCCTCGTCGGTGGCTCGCACTGCATAGGTGCCAAACTTGTTGATGCTTTGCGGCGTGAGGCCAAGGTGTCCCATGACGGGTATGCCCGCCGTGAGGATGCGCTCGATGCTCTCGAGGACCTCCTGTCCGCCTTCGAGCTTCACGGCGTCGGCACCCGTCTCCTTCATGATGCGTATTGCCGAGGCGAGGGCGAGCTTGGAGTTGCCCTGGTAGGTGCCGAAAGGCATGTCGACGACCACAAGGGCACGCTTGATGGCGCGGACCACCGAGGCACCGTAGAATATCATCTCGTCGAGGGTGATGGGGAGGGTGGTCTGGTAGCCGTCCATGACGTTGGCGGCGCTGTCGCCCACAAGGACGACGTCTATCTTGGTGCGGTCCAGCAGTCGCGCCATCGAGTAGTCGTAGGCGGTGAGCATGGCGATCTTCTCGCCCTGCTGCTTCATGTTCTGGAGCACGCG
Organism: Bacteroidales bacterium; assembly: GCA_017962615.1. Lineage (GTDB taxonomy): Bacteria > Bacteroidota > Bacteroidia > Bacteroidales > P3 > Colimorpha. The sequence goes on from JAGCUZ010000038.1 coordinate 1,191, forward strand.
TGTGGTGACCTTGGTCACATCGGTCTGGAGGTAGGCCATATGGAGTTTTTAGTTATTAGTTTTAAGTTATAAGTCCTAGTGGCACTAGTGGTACTAGTGGTTCTAGTGGTACTAGTATTTCTAGCTAAATATTATTCTTCGATGGCTTCGTCGTCGGCATAGCGTTTGTCACGTTTCGAAGAGGTCTTTGCGGGCTTCTTGTCGCCCTTTACGGAGGTGGGAGCCGGAGCATCGTCTATGTCGGGGTCGTCGGCACCTTCCACGATGCGCAGCAGCTGACGGAAGCCTTTCTTGTACTCGTACTCGCCCGTCTTGCCCACGCGGAAGGCCTTGTAGTGATGTCCCATGGCCGAGAAGGAGCCCGTCTCGATGTTGGTCTCCACCTCGTAGAAGAAATAGTCCAGCTCGCTGCTCTGTATGCGCCGCGCGAGGAATATGGTGTCAATCTGCGTCACGTTGATGGCGCCCTGCACGGCAAGAGCCACCTTCGAGGCCATCTTCTTTGTGGGGATGGACTTGTACTCGCAGCCTTTCTCGCTGTATTTCTTCACGAAGAAACGCAGCTTGCCGTCGAGCTGTTCCTGGGTGATGGGCAGGCGCACGAAGATGGAGTCGGGCTGCGGCTCGCTGCATTCGTCGTAGGCGCGGGCCATATTGCTGCGCAGCACTATGTAGCCCACCTGCAGGATGAGCTGCTTCTTGTGAGGCACGAGGAAGTAGTGGTCGACCAGCTCGTGCGGGTCGAGGTGCTCCTCTATTGAGAACTCGAGGTGCGAGGGGCAGCTGTCGCGCGTGCCTTTGACAGAGTGCAGAGCGCCCTTCTTGATATGCACCGAAGAGTAGTATCCCATCACCGTGCTGTCCTTCTGCGGGAGGAAGCAGCCGCCCGTGGAGCCTATGCACTCGTCGGGGTTGTTGAGGAAGGTGATAAGGACCGTATTGTCCAGATGAATGCTGTTGTTGAGAATCTTGCGCGAGTCGGGCAGGTCAGCGCAGTCGTAGTACTTGCGGTCGACGGGCACCTCGTAGCGCAGCACCTCGGTGGTGTCGCCATGGCAGGAGCAATGTATGGGGTTGATGGCGTAGCGTATGGCGAAGGGGGCATGGCTGCGGCGCGTGAAGTAGTGGTACACGGCGTCGACGCGGGCACGCGTGGCAGCGGCATCGCTTCCGCCGTAGCCCTCTATTATTATGGCGTAGAGGTTGGGGTTGTGCGGGTCGAAGGCAATGCGGTAAGCCGAGTCGAGGAGGTCGAGGTCGGCGACGGCATAGGCCGTGTCGTTGCCGTCGTACTGCAGCAGCAGCGCAAACTTGGGCGGGTTGGTCAGGGCCTTGCGCATGTCCTTCACGGTCTTCGCGCCCGGGATGTAGAAACCCGTCTGCGCCCTGAGCGTCGGCGCCAGGAAGAACAGAGCCAGCAAAAACAACGGAACAAGCTTATTCATACTTCTGTTGATATGTTTAATGTTGATAAGTTGATATGTTATATGCGCCAGCCCCTATCAAATCTATCGTCTCTATCGCATCTATAACCATCAATCAAGCAGTCGCGCTATAATCTCGTCGGTACTTATGCCCTCGGCCTCGGCGTAGTAGTTGCGCACTATGCGGTGGCGCAGCACCTCGGTGGCGACGGCACGCACATCCTCGCTGTCGGGCGAGAACTTGCCATGGAAGGCGGCGTTGGTCTTGGCCCCGAGGATGAGGTACTGCGAGGCACGCGGACCTGCACCCCAGGTGATGTACTGCTTCGCCACGGGGTGGGCGTCGGCACCTGCGCGGGTCTTGGCCACCAGCGAGACGGCATATTCAAGCACGTTGTCGGGCACCGGCATCTTGCGTATCACCTGCTGATACTGCAATATCTCCTCGGCCGACAGCACCTTGCGCACGTCGGCAACGGCGGTGGAGGTGGTGCGCTTGACGATGTCGAGCTCCTCGGCAAACGACGGATAGTCGAGCCGCACGTTGAGCATAAACCTGTCGAGCTGAGCCTCGGGAAGCGGATAGGTACCCTCCTGCTCTATTGGGTTCTGGGTGGCCAGCACGAAGAACGGAGCGTCGAGCACGTAGGAGTTGCCGCCCACGGTGACGCGCTTCTCCTGCATGGCTTCGAGGAGGGCGGCCTGAGTCTTGGGCGGGGTACGGTTAATCTCGTCGGCCAGCACTATGTTGGCAAAGACGGGGCCCTTGATGAAGCGGAAGCGGCGACTCTCGTCGAGGATTTCAGAGCCTATGATGTCGGAAGGCATTAGGTCGGGGGTGAACTGTATGCGGCTGAAGCTGAGGCCGAGAGCCTGCGCCAGGGTGTTGACCATAAGAGTCTTGGCCAAGCCCGGCACGCCCACGAGGAGGCAGTGGCCGCCGGTGAAGATGGAGAGCAGCAAGCCGTCGACGGCCTGCTCCTGGCCTACGATGACGCGGCCTATCTCGCTTTTTAGTTCCTGGTATTTAGTTACCAGAGACTGTATTGTGTTGACATCGTCCATAATATGATTGTTGATATGTGGATATGTTTAATGTTTATAAGTGGATATGTTGATATGTGGATATGTTGATACGTGGATATGTGGATAAGTTGATATGTGGATATGTTGTTTGCGCCAGCTACTTAGAACTTATAACTTAAAACTGTTTATACAATCTATTTGACCCACGGCAGCTTGAAGTTGCAGTCCTTGTAGTCGTCGCCAATACGAATGTAGGTGTGCTTGATGGCCTTGGCGGCCCACTCGAGTACCTTCTTGTTCTTGGCCTCCTGAAGCGCTGCGGCATATATGTTGTCGTAGTCGTCGTTGAGGTTGGCCGTGTGGGAAGGATATTTGTGCAGCACCTTGACGATGCGGTAGGCATCCTTGAAGTCGTCGGTCTTCATGGCCGTGGCGATGCTCACGTCGCCCTCCTTCATTGCCGTGAAGCCTATGCCGGGATAGAGCTCTGCAAGCTCCTCCTTAGAGAAGCGGTTGCTGCCGGTGTAGGGGTTGGTGGCGAGGCCGCCGAGGGTCTTGGTGGGGTTGTCGGAGAACTTGCGTGCAGCATCCTCGAAGGAGAGGCGACCAGCCTTGACCTCCATAGAGATGCTGTCGAGGAGCATACGCGCACGGAGCAGGTCTTCGTGGCTCACCTTGGGGATAAGCAGTATATGACGTGCGTTGACGGTGTTGCCGCGACGCTCTATAAGCTGGATGATATGGAAACCGTATGGCGTCTCGACAATAGGCGACACCTCGCCGGGTTTCAGTGCGAAGGCAGCCGCCTCGAAGTCGGCCATCATGTCGCCGCGTCCGAAGAAGCCCAGCTCGCCGCCTTTCTTGGCTGAGCCCGGGTCCTCGCTGTAGAGCGTGGCAAGCATCTCGAAGCGTTCGCCGTTGAGCACACGCTCGCGCATCTTGCTAAGCTCAAGGCGCACACGGTCGCGCTCGGCCTCGCTGACCACGGGACGCACCTCTATCTCGGCAATCTCGTACTTCTCGGGCACCGTGGGAAGACTGTCGGCCGGTATGTTGTTGAAGTACTTGCGCACCTCGAAGGGGGTGAGCTTTACGTTCTCGGTGATGTTGTACTCGACGCGCTGACTGAGGAGGCGATCCTTGAGGAGGTCGAAGTACAGGTCGTGCATCTCGTCGTAGGTGTAGCCTGTGGCCTTGTGCATAGCCTCCTTGGTGCCATACTGGCGCATGTGGTTCTTGAGGTAGTAGTCCACCTGCTGCTCCACCTCGTCGTCGCCCACCTCGACGCTGTCAATCTCGCCCTTGTGCACCATAAGCTTGGTGAGCAGCATGCTTTCGAGAATCTGGCAGCGGTTCTGCTTGGCGTCTTCGTTGCCCTTGCGCAGGCGCACCTGGGCGAAAGCCGACTCCACATCGCTGAGTTTGACTATATTCTTGCCAACCACCGCCACCACCTCGTCGATGACGGTCTCCTCCTGAGCCTGCATGGTCTGAGGCACCATAGCGGCGAGCAATGCAACGAGGAACGGCAGTACAATATGTTTCTTGATTATCATTTGTAGATTATGTTGATATGTTTAATGTTGATACGTTTAATGTTGATACGTTTAATGTTTATCTGTTTGGCGAGTTCTATTTATTACTATTGAACACGAATTGCACGAATCTAACGAATTTATTTTTAGAATATTTATGCAAGCATAAAACGAATATAACGAATTTATAGAAGTTACCGTTTATACGTTGATATGTTTATATGTTGTTCGCGTCAGCCACTTAAAACTTAAAACTTATAACTATAAATTGCTTCAGTCGCTGATATGCAGGCGCCCGCTGCGCTGGGCCTCGTTGAGGAGGTCGCGCTGCATGGACTTGATGATGTCTATCTTGCGACTGTTGACGATGATTGTGCGGATATTGTCGTGTTCGAACTCAAGGGGCGACAGGTCGTCGACGACCTTGTACTCGAAGATATGCGCGAGGTAGATGAAATCGCCGTCGGTAATAGATATGCAGTGGTTGGAGCGCAGGTAAAGAGCCTCGTTGTAGGTCTCGATAGGCAGGAGGGTCTGCAGGCGGTAGAAGGGCATCCACGTCTCTATGTCGAAGCTACAGTCGACGGCATATACCGCAGCTATCTTCTGAGCGTCGATCATATCGGCGTCGGATATGGCGTTGCGCAAGAAGATGGTGCGCATCTTGGCCACATACTTGCAGTCCTTGGGGAGCTTCACATACATGACCCGCACGATGTTGTTCTTAAGCACGAAGTTGTCGCGGTGGTTGTCGTAGTAGAGCTGTATCTCCTCTTCCGACACGTTGGTGTCGAGCAGCTGGGCCACAATCATCTGCTCGTACTCGTAGATGAGCAGGCTGTTCTTGTAGTTCTGCAACTCGGAGGAGAAGTCCTTGTCGATATTGCGGCGGGCCTTCTCGAGCACCACCTGCTGCAGTATCCATTGGTTGACGTAGTTGTGGACTATAGTGGCGCTGTCTTCGGGCGAGACCCCCTCGCCCACCAGTCCTGCCACATCGGCGGCATAGAGCACGTTGCCGTAGGCACGCGCCACCACCTCGCCGTCCTCATCGCCCTGACGGCATGAGCCCAGCAGCAACGCCGCCGACAGCATAAGCGCGACGGCACAGCGCGACGTAAGGGTATCAATAGTAGGTCTCGTCAACCACATCTTGATGGATTTTCACATTGTACTGCTTGCGGAGACGCTCAACAAGCCTTTTCTCGAGGGCATCCTGATAGTCGTTGATGTAATAGCCGCGAGCCTCCTGCAGGGTCTTCAGCTCGGGCTCGTATATCTGCTCCACCACGATGATGGAGTAGCCCTTGGCCGAGGGATGCTCGTAGATGCCCTTGCGCCACTCGCCGGAGGTGAGCACCTGCTGCTTGTCCATCTCGAGGGTCTCGGTGCGCACGTCGACAACGTTATCGGCCTTGCTGCCTTTAGCCACCTTCGACAGGAGACTGCTGCGCAGGGTGCCGTTGCTTGTGCGCTTGGCCACCGACTGCTGCACCAGCTTGCGAGCCTTGGCGGGAGCAAGGGCCGCACTGTCGGCAACAGTGACGATGGTGGTACGCGCCCTTACGTTCCAGAAATAAGGGGCATCGTCGGGATTGTCGAGGCTGTGCTTCACGCTGCTCTCCTCGTAGAATTGTTCAAGACCGGCGGTGTCGGTAATGGCACGGCTCCACACCATCTTGTCGTTATAGGAGAAGATGAGCAGTCCGTTGCGGTACTCGTTCATAAGGGCGTTGAAGTCGGGGTTGTCCTGCTCGAGGCGGCTGTCGGCGTAGGCCAGCACCTCCTGGTCGACGAAAGCCTTGTACTGGTTGCCTACATATACGGCAAAGTCGTAGTTGCGTTCCACGCGCTGCACCTGCTCTATGTACTTGAGAAGGTCGCGGGCGTCAAACTTCCTGTCGCCTATGCTGAAGAGAGGCCGCAGGTCGGTAATCATGCTATCGGCGTAGTGCCAACGCTTGCGGAACACCGAGTCGGTCATGGCCGCCACCACCTCGTCGAGGGTCGCCATGGGCTTGGCCTGCGCCTTGCCTTTGGTGCCCTTGGGCGGCTTGATGGTCTGCAGCATTACGGTGTAATCCTGGAAGTTATACTTTGCTTTGGCGTGCTCAATGAATATATTCTGCGGTACCGAGCTGCGCTGGTCGCGCGTCATGCGCTGCTTGTAGTAAGGCACCATCTCTTCGAACGAAGGGATGGTCTCTTTCTTGACCACCTTGATGATATGCCAGCCAAACTCAGTCCAGAAAGGCTCACTGTACTCGTCGACGGACATGCGTGCAATCCTTGCAAGGTAGTCGGCGGGCACCTGGTCCATCGCCATGTCGGGCAGCAGGCCGCCGTTGGTCGACGAGCCGCGGTCGTCGCTGTAGTTGCGGGCCACCACGCCGAAGTTCTCGCCCGACTGCAACTGCCGGTAAGCCTCGCGAATCTTGCCCTCGGCCTTGGGGGTATCGCCGCTAATCCATATATGCTGGAGGCTGCTCTTGCCGTAATACGGCACCTTGTCGATAAGCTTGATGATATGATAGCCGAAGTTGCTGCGCACCGGCATGCTTATCTGCCCCACCTGCAACGCGTAGGCAGTCGACTCGAAGGGGTACACCATGTTGAACACCGAGAAGAAGCCCAAGTCGCCGCTGTTGCCCTTATTGGCCACAGCCTTGCTGTCGGGGTCGACGATGTCGCGGGCCGACTGGTCCTCCGACACCTCGCGGGCCAGCGCGAAGAAGTCTTCGCCGGCCACGGCACGCTCGTACACCTTCATGGCTTTCTTGTAGGCCTCCAAGGTGTCGGCCGGGGTGGCGGTCTTCTTGAGCTTTATCAGGATATGCCCTGCATGGAGGGCGTAGTGGTTGCGCTCGTAGGCCTGTTCGAGCAGGCGCTGCATCGACACCGAGTCGATGAGGTAGGGCGCCGCCAGCTCGTTGCGGTAGCCGCGCAGCTCGTGGAGCAGTGCCGCCGAGGTGTCCATGCCCAGGGCGTGGGCGTCGACCAGCTTGGTGCGGAAGTTGACGAAGAGGTCCACATACTCCTCTATCTTCTTACGCTTCTCGTAGGTGCACGCCGTAGTGGGAGCATCCTGGCTCTGCCCTATCGAGCGCTTGAACTCGCGAAGAAACTCCGACTGCATTATAGGCTGGCCGTTGATTTCGAAGATTACACGGTCTGTCTTTGACGCTTTGTTCTGAGCCATGGCCAGGCAGGCACATGTGGTCAGCAACAACGCTGCGAAAATTCTTTTCTTCATGTTTGTATGTTGATATGTTGAATGTGGGTAAGTTGATAAGTTATAATGCGTCAGCCTCTATCATATCTATCCCTCTATCGCATCTATCTATTGTTCGCGTCAGCCAATTTTTAATTTTTAATTTTACTGTCTCGAGTAGTTGGGGGCCTCGCGGGTAATGGCTATGTCGTGCGGGTGGCTCTCGGTGCGGCCTGCCGCGGTGATGCGTATGAATTTGGCCTGCTGCAAAGCCGCTATGTCTCGGCTGCCGGTGTAGCCCATACCGGCCTTGAGGCCGCCAACCATCTGGTAAAGCACCTCGCCGAGGGTACCCTTGTACGGCACGCGACCCACCACGCCTTCGGGCACAAGCTTCTTGGCGTCGGTTTCCTTGTCCTGGAAGTAACGGTCCTTGCTGCCGCACTGCATGGCCTCGAGCGAGCCCATGCCGCGGTACGACTTGAACTTGCGGCCCTCGAATATGATGGTCTCGCCCGGAGCCTCCTCCGTGCCGGCCACCAGCGAGCCAATCATCACCGAGCTTGCGCCGGCCGCCAACGCCTTGACGATGTCGCCGCTGTAGCGTATGCCGCCATCGGCAATGATAGGCACATCGTAGTTGTTCTGCTTCAGCGCACCAGCCACCTCGCACACGGCCGTGAGCTGCGGCACGCCGATACCCGCCACGATACGCGTGGAGCAGATGCTGCCCGGGCCTATGCCCACCTTGATGGCGTCGGCGCCGGCCTCGGCAAGCATCAGGGCGGCCTCGCCCGTGGCGATGTTGCCTACCACCACGTCGATGTCGGGATAGGCGTCCTTCACCTGGCGCAAAGCCTTCACCACGTTGCTGGAATGCCCGTGGGCGGTGTCGATAACCAGTGCGTCGGCCCCGGCCTTCACCAAAGCCTCCACACGCTCCATCATGTCAGGCGTGATGCCCACGCCGGCAGCCACACACAGACGCCCGTTACTGTCCTTGCAGGCCAGCGGACGCTCCTTGGTCTTCATGATGTCGCGGTAGGTGATAAGGCCCACAAACTGACCTTTGTCGTTCACCACCGGCAGCTTCTCAATCTTGTGCTGCTGCAGTATGTCGGTAGCCTCGGCAAACGTGGTGCCCTCGTGCGTGGTGATGAGCTTTGTAATCATTATCTCGCTCAGCGGACGCTCCATGTTGCGCTCGAAGCGCAGGTCGCGGTTGGTCACCATGCCTATAAGCATGTGGTTGGCGTCGACGATGGGTATGCCGCCGATGCCGTACTCGTTCATCAGGTGCAGGGCATCCTTCACGAGGGCGTCCTTAGTGAGCGTCACCGGGTCGATAATCATGCCGTTCTCGGCGCGCTTCACCTTGCGCACCTCGTTGGCCTGACGCTCGATGCTCATGTTCTTGTGCAGCACACCGATGCCGCCCTCCTGCGCCATGCCTATGGCCATGGCCGCCTCGGTAACAGTGTCCATGGCGGCCGACACCAACGGCATATTGAGGTTGATGTGTTTCGAGAAGCGTGTGGCCACCGAGACCTCACGCGGGATGATTTCCGAATAGGACGGAACCAGCAGGACATCGTCGTAGGTCAGTCCTTCGCCAATGAATTTGGATGTGTCGGTATACATAGTTCTATCGTTTTTTGTTTCCGTTTTCAGTCGGTCCGAGCCTGCCGTCCGAGCAGTCCAGGCCTGCTATTTAAACTGCAAAGATAAGAAAAAAACACGACATAGATATAAAATATTATTAATAACACACCCATCTCGGTGATTCACAGAAGAAAAAAGTTCGCAAAAAACGCCCCTCCAGCCCACCCAAAACAACCGTTCTCCCCTTGCCCACCCCACAATTGCAGCCATTATAATACGTATTCAGAGCCTTCCCGGCCCATCGAACGCAACCACAAACACAACATACTGTTAATCAACCCACAATACACTGTACACCAAGCAGTAGCAAATTTCCAACCATTCCGCTCAAAAAATGCACCGCACCCCCAATTTGACAACTTTTTCATAAATCGTAAGTATATAGTTGATAAAGAGTTGGTGGGACCAACTCTTTATGCACTCTTTATCTTCTCTATATCTACCCCTTGTTTGCGTTGGGAAGCTACCGCACGGAACGGAGATAAAATCCGCCAAAGAATCATTGTCGCATGACAAGAGAATCATTGTCGCATAACAAGAGAATCATTGTCGCATGACAAGAGAATCTTTGTCGCAAGACAATAAAATCGGGCGGAGTGCGTTTGTATGGGTGAGGATCATTTCTATGGGTGCGAATTAATTCTGAATGGCCAACTATATGAAGAAGATATTTTTACTCGGCGCGGTGGTGTGCACCATCGGAATGATGGCTGCCTGCAAGGGCGGGGCGGAAAACGAACATACTGCCGACGGCAGCGATGGGTTTGAGGAAGCAAAAGTCATTGTTGGTGCCACCTTTGGGCCAGAGGACACCCCCAACAGTATTGAAGCAAAGATAAAAGCAACAAAACTGCCTGTTCGCATTGATTGGGACTGCAACGGGAAAGCTTGGCTTAGCGCTGACTGCGACAGTTATACTAACATATTATTCCTTCCCGTGGTTGACAGCATTGATTACATTTGCAAGATAGCTCAAGTCATATTCAATGATGAACAATGGTTGTGCATCACATACACTGAGGATGTCACAGGACAATACTGGCAATGGATGTCACCAAGAAGCGAGTGCGGCGTGTTCTACAAGACAGACCTCATCAGTCCACAAGGCGAACCGTATCAGATGGCAAGCCGTGGAGTCAAGGCTCATGGCGAGGACAGCAACCAAGGAGCTATTGTTGTCCGTTATATCGAAAGCGGAACATTGGACACGATACCTCTTGTCAAACATGACAACGGGGACAACCAATTCCGGGACAAACAATAGCAATAAAGAAAAACATAAACATATGAAGAAGGCATTTATAGTATGCGCTGCCATGCTCGCCATTGCCGCCTGCGCTGAGGCGCAGAGCGTAACCTCGCTTCTGGTGACGAAGGTCGTGCCTACACCAAACATCAAAAAATCCTACGCTGAGGTATACACCTGCTTGAGTGACACTTTGACTATTGGATATTTGTTAGTCCCCAAGGAAGACGAACCGTCCATGGCGTTATTCAACAAGTGTGTGTCGGAGGATCACTGGGGGAGAGCTGTCGGGATTAGCCCAAAGAAATATGTGCCAGACTTGGATGACGTGCAACAGGCCGAGACCTTGTTGGCCAAGTTGTTTCAAGATGGTATAATTCCAAGGATGAGACGATGGACTCGAACCATCGGCGACACGGCCAACTATATGAAATACCAACGAACGTATGGCTTCTATTACAATACTGAAGGGGAAAGATGCGTTTATATTAGAATGAACATTGACCCTCTCCCTGGCCACGTTGACTTCTTCCATGATTGGGATATGTGTGATGATGTGGTGTTTATTAATCTCAACATGGAAAAACGCGAAGTAATCAGAGCATATCCAAGCACTTGTCAGACTTATTGAGGAAGCCATAGAGTCGCCGCACGACTGGGGGACCCAAACGGCTGCTATCCTTGCGTGCTATGGCCACTGTGGTAAGATAAAGCAACGTCCACAGAAACAAGTAACAATCAAATCTGGATAAGTTCCAATAAGAAACGCAACTTTTTGAAAGAAAACGTAGGCTAGAAAAGGAGTTTTTTTCCGGCAAAGGAAGAGAAAAGTATCCTCTTCCCTTGCGCAGATGGAAAAAAGTTGTTACCTTTGCAGCCTCCTTCCAAAAAGTAGCAAAATGTCACAACTAAACCAGATGCAAAGGTACGCAATTTCCCTGTACCTGAAAGAAAAAAAGACGCAGGCATACATTGCCGAGCAGTTAAACGTCAGCGAATCAACCATTAGCCGTGAGCTGAAAAGGAACGGCGGCAAGCGGGGATACTCGTGGCGGCAGGCCCAGGAGCTGGCCGATTTGAGAAAAGAGAGGCTCAGGGAGCCGCGAAAGATGTGCGGGCAGGTGAGGCACAGGATAGAGAAATACATGCGCGGGGAGCAACTCTCGCCGGAACAGATTGTAGGCCTGTGCCGCAACAAGGGCTACCTGATGGTGTCCAAGTCCAGCATCTACAACTATATCCGCAAGGACAAGGAACACGGCGGCGACCTGTGGAAGAACTGCCGATTCAAACTCAAGCACCGCAGCAGGCCTGTGGGGAAACACACACCCATCAAGAACCGTGTCGGCATAGAGCAGTGCCCGCCTGAGGCCGACGGCACCCGTTTCGGCGACTGGGAGCTGGACCTTATGTCCGACTCCGAAGGCAAGAACTTCAAGCTCACTCTCGTCGAGCGCAGCACTCTCTTCTCCATCATCCGCAATCTGCCGCACGGGAAAGTGTCCGGGGAGGTGGCAAAAGCGGTCGTGGATGCCCTCCTTCCTTTCAAACGTGGCGGAGGCGTGAAAACAATAACCACCGACAACGGCACCGAATTCTACGAGCATGAATATATCACCAAAAGACTTGGCGCACCGGTCTATTTCACAAACCCCTACTGCTCCTGGGAGAAAGGCTGCATAGAGAACACCAACATGCTATACCGACAGTATCTCCCGCGAGACCCGTCTTTCGCTCTCTGGAGCGACGCCGACATCCTTGATCTTCAGCACAAACTCAACCGCCGCCCCAGAAAAAAGATAGATTTTGCCTTGCCATATCAAAAGTTTTATCTATCTTTGCAATCATGAGTTGCGTTTTGGTCTGGAATCTATCCTGACAGATAATTAATAAACTTTTCTTGCCAATACAAAAATAGTTTGTATCTTTGCAAATTGAAAAGTCGTTTCGAACGCGGCGCCGTGGGAAGGTGCTATCATGACCTTCGACGGCGCTTCAACAAAGGAAACTGCAACATTAATTTATCCAAAAACATACACAATAACACAATGATTATGAAGACAAAAAGAATCTTTATGCTGCTCTTCGCGGCAGCCGCAATGCTTACCTTCGCATCGTGCAACAAGGACAATTCGGACACCGACACTCCCGCAAATGAGTCTGCAACGGTGGCAGACACTGAGTGGAGATGGGGTGCAGAAGACCCCAACAGCGTTGCCGGAATTATCGACATCTCGGTCGAGTTCAATGGTCCTAAACTCGCCAGCCTGACCTACACGGACATGAGTACAGGCATTATGCAGAGCGATGTGATGATAGGGACTTACACCTACACGAACGGTAAAGGTACCCTGAACTTGAGGGACGACAATAACAACACCACTGTCAACGCCTCTTTCACGATTAGCGGGACAAAGATGACGCTCAGTTTCAAGGGGACCACCTACTCCCTGACGAAGATGTAAGGCTAAGAAGCTGTTTAAATTTAATTCAATGTTTTTCTTAGAGAACCTGAACGGCATCTTTTTCACCTTCCCTCAGTCACAATGGAACCCCATTCTATATTCTCCGCTTTCGCTATCGAAATGCCACTGGCATTTCTTCATCCTTCGGAAAAGGCAAAAAATCTGCTTGTCCATGTCCATAATAAAATTCATCAATCAAATTTAAACAGCTTCTAAGTTATCGACATGGAAATATCAAATTGGTTTAAGGGTTTCGAGAAAGGTATAGCACGGCTCTCTCCAGAGGAGCGGTCTGTATTCTTCTCGGAATGTGGGAAAAACTGTGTAAATGGAGGCACACTTTCTGTTTACAAGAAACTCTATGAGGATGCCCAAGGGGACATGGATGTGTTCTTTCTGATGGCTAATGATTTGCCCGGAGTAAAAGGTGAGGTTGTTGAGAAAGGTCATGTCTATCGTCTTGTTTTCCTGGAATGTACCTGCGAATTATGCAAAAAAGGATATATCTCAACGCCTTTGCTCTGTGAATGTTCACGCCAAAGTGTGATTTATTCGCTGCACAGTTTATGGAAAGACAAGAACTTCACTGTAACGCTTTGTCATTCCATATTGGGCGGTGGAACAGATTGCGAAATGAGAATAGAGGTCGATAGATAAAAATGTCCGAACATTGGGAGATATACGCTGACTGGAATCCGTGGCACGGATGCACCAAGATAAGTCCTGGGTGCAAATACTGTTATGTATACCGACAGGACGAAATGTATGGTAGCGGACTCCCACAGCAGCGAGAGCCATCAAGCTCGCTTGAATGGCCGAGTCGCGAAGGGAGAAGACGAAGTCAGCAGTCCAGCAGCGAGTGCCGCAAGACGGCCAACTTCAACCTGCCGGTGAAGCGTAAGCGCGACAAGTCGTGGAAGATAGAGAGCGGCAAGCTGGTCTTCACCTGCTTCACCTCCGACTTCCTGCTGCGCGATGCCGACCCGTGGCGGCCGGAATGCTGGCAGATGATGAAGCAACGGAGCGACCTCTGGTTCTACTTCTTCACCAAACGCATCGACCGCTTCATGGAGTGTGTGCCGGACGATTGGGGCGACGGCTACGAGAATGTCCTTGTCGGCTGCACCGTGGAGAACCAGGAGATGGCCTATTACCGCCTGCCCATATTCCGCTCGCTCCCCATCAAGCACAAGAGCATCATCGCCTCGCCCCTGATTTCCGCCATCGACCTTACCCCTTATCTCGACGGGACGATAGAGGAGGTGTCGGTGGGTGGCGAGTCGGGCGTGGAGGCACGTCCTTGCAACTACGACTGAATTCTCTCCCTCCGCGAGCAATGTGTTTCCCGCGGCATCCCCTTCCGGTTCCACCAGACTGGCGCCTATTTCATCAAGGACGGAAAGATGTATCGCGTGAAGCGATGCAACCAGCTCAGCCAGGCACACAAGGCCAATATCGACTACAAGATAGGCAAGTATCTGGTGCCAGAAACGGTGAAATTCGAATGGGTTTACTGAGTTATGAAGACAAGTGAAGAAATCAACAATATCGGATAATACCTGATTACGAAAGCGGCTATTTTAGGGTGAGATTGTGGATTTATGGGGATATGTCGGAAAAAAGTAGTATTTTTGCATTTCCAAAAACGACATTTTTCACATGACGAAACACAACCTAAGCCTTGCTTTTCTGCTGATATGCGCCATGCTTGCAACCGGCGTCCACGGGCAAACGATGCCTCCCGCACACCCTACACTCGAGGCCTCGTGCAATGCCACCACGTTTCTGCGTGACGCGGAGTTCTTTATGCCTTTCACCAAGGGCTACACTGCGGCGGGCTTCCGCCTGGAGCCGGTGCTGGACTACAGGCCCGGCGAGGCGGTGAGGCTGCGGGTCGGGGCGATGCTCACGGGGGTGGCCGGCACGGAGGGCCTGTGGAAGGCTCAGCCCGTGGTGACGTTCGACTACAAGGCGGCGCCGTGGATGCTGCTGACCATGGGCACCCTCGACGGCAGCACCTCGCACCGGCTCGACGCCCCCATGTACGACCCCGAGCGGTGGTTCTACGACTACAAGGAGGACGGCTTGCAGATACGCACCAGCACCCGCCATTGGGAGAGCGACACTTGGCTCAACTGGGAGCACTTCCTCGAGCCGTGGACGCCCGACCAGGAACGTTTCACCCTGGGGAGTCGGCACGAGATAAAGCTCTTCGCAACAGAAAGTTCGGCCGACAAAGGATTCTCGCTGCATGTGCCGATGGCGTTCACAGGCAGCCATCGCGGAGGCCAGTTCACCACCCTCGACACCTGCATAGAGACCCTCTTCAACGAACAGCTGGCCCTGAAAGCCGCCCTGCAGCAACGCGAATGGAGGCTGGAGCTGGAAGCACCGTGCTATTTCTACCAAAACATGTCGCCCACCGTTCACACCCAATACGAGGAAGGTTGGGGACTGTGGCCGAACATAAGAGTAAGAAAATCAATACAGTCGAAGATAACCGAAAACGCCAACAGCGTCGACATCAAGGCAGGCTACTGGCGCGGGCACCGCTATGAATCGGCCCGCGGCAGCTACCTGTTTCAGTGCACATCGTGGTTCGACGGGAGCTTCGCCATGCCCGAACGCCACATGTTGACCATCGACATGGCGTTCAGCCACAAAACCAAAGACTTGGAGCTGCGACTGGAAGGCAGCCTGTTCCACGACCTCGACCTGAAGAGGACCGACTTCGTGTTCGGCCTGACGATGCACATGTCGCCGCACTTCAAGATACTGTGACACACTGGTCAAACTTTTTTTAATATATACAAAAAATAAACGGGGCTTTTGTGCGTTAACAATTAATGCATTCATCGCCATAGTATGCACATGGCGGGGCATTACGCAAGAGCACAATTTACACAAATACAGAAACATTCTTAATCAAAACAATGTACAAACAAAGATTCTCCTTACTGATTCTTCTTCTTTTATGCACCTTAGCATCCGCACAGCCGGGACGGCCGGGCGGTGGACGTCCTAGCGGCCCGCCTCCGGGAGGGTTCCCCGGCGGCAGACCTGACGGTTTCAACCCGCGCGGCGAAAGGATGGGCGACGACCAACGCGCCCAGAAGACCCGGCAGAAGAAGATTGTGACCGACGGCAGCACCTTCAAGGTGACCGGTGCCCTGCGCGACAGCGCCAACAGCGAGGTACTGATGTTTGTCAACGTTGCCGTGCTCAACAAAGAGGACAGCAGCTTCGTGAAAGGTGCGTCGAGCGACGAGAAAGGCTATTTCGAGGTTACCGAAGTGCCTGCCGGCGAATACTTTCTGCGCGTGTCATGCATCGGCTACCAAAACAAATGGGTGCCCTTCACCGTGAGCAACAACACCGCCCTTGGCACCATAAAGCTCAGCAAAGGGGCTCACGAGTTGCACACCGTGGTGGTGAGCGCCGAGAGGCCCCTCTACGCCATGGACGGCGAGAAGATGGTATACAACGTCAGCGAGGACCCCTCCATACAGACCGGCACCACAGAAGATGCCCTCCAGAACGCCCCGGGCGTGGAGGTGGACGTTGAGGGCAACATCACCCTGCGCGGCGTGAGCAGCGTCGAGATATGGATCAACGACAAGCCGTCCAAACTGACCGAAGAGAACCTCAAGACCTACCTGCAGACCCTGCCCGCCAACGCCCTGGCACGCATCGAGACCATTACCAACCCATCGGCCAAATACGCCACTGACGCCGAGGCCGTCATCAACATCGTCACCGAGGCCCACATCAAAAGCAACCAGTTCATATCCTTCGGCGTGAACGGCAGCAACCAGCCCAACGTGGGGCCGTGGGTGAGCTACATGTGGACCAAGGAGAAGCTGAGCTTCAACATCTTCGCCTCCACCCGCTACTCGGCCCGCAAAGGCGAGACCAACTCATGGTCCATCCAGCGCAAGGACGGCAGCTCGCAAGGAACATACGACACTACCCTGCACCAGACCGACAGCAGCCACAATCAAAACCGCTCTATAAGCGGCAACTTCTTCATGAACGTGAACTACGAGATAGACTCGTCGAGCGACATATCGGCCAACTGGGGCGGCTTCATGAACAGAGGCCGCAGCTTGTCGGGGCGCAACGTAGAGCAGATATACTATCCCCTCGACATCGACAGCATCATGGCCTACGGCATCGACGACTCGACCCTCTCGCGCTCGTTCTTCACCCACGGCGGCATCGACTACACCAAGAAGTTCAACAACGAGGGGCACAACCTGCGCATAGGCATCAACGGAAACCTGTCGCACAACCACAACCAAGAGTGGTACGACCGCCTCTATACCCGCTATACCGACCTCGACGAGAACCGCTACCTGCTTACCGACAACCGCAACCACAGCATTAGCCTCGACGCACGCTACAACCGTCCATACTCCCAAGACGGCGAGATGAGCTACGGCCTCCGCGCCCACAACCATCTGACCAACAACGACTACCAGCGCACCTACTCGACCGACGGCGGCCTCACCTACGACAGCATCGACGCCCTGCGCCGCTACCACTTCAACGGCATGGAGACCTCGGTGAACGCCGACGTGAACTGGACCCACCGCTGGGGCGGCTTCACCCTCAGCAGCGGCTTGGGCTACGGCCTCGGCCGCACCTGGTACAGCTACAGCGAGACTCCCTTCACGGACGACAGCACCTTCTTCACCCACTCGCTGCGCCCCTCTATCCACATGAGCTACCGCACACAGTCGATGCACAACCTGAAGCTCAACTACTCAATGCGCATGTCGCATCCAGGCGAGATGGACGTAACCAAGATGCGCATATACAGCGAAGACAGCTACCGCACCGGCAACCCCAACGGCCTCAAGCCCGGCTACACCCACAACGTGGAGGCCGGCTGGCAGAAGTTCTTCGAGCGCTTCGGCAACATAGGCATCGAAGGCTACGGCCGCCTCAGCACCAACGAGATAAGCTCGCTGACCGATGCCGAATACGACGACTACCTCGAGCGCATCGTCAGCTACTCGATACCCTACAACATGGGAACCTCGTGGCGCTACGGAAGCTCGCTCAACATGACCTACCGTCCCACGGGCTTCTTCAACGTGCGCATGTACGCCAACGTGTACGACTATGGCTACCGCATGCAATATATGCGCAACGGCGTGCAGAAGACCGACGAGAAAGACATGGTGTCGTGGAGCGTGCGCGTCAACGCCTGGGCCAAGATATGGAACCAGTATCAGTTCACCATGAGCGCCAACTACAACTCGAAGAGCCTTGGCCTGATGAGCGTGCGCGGCGAACGCTACTCGCTCAACATGGGCGTGCGCAGCGACTTCTTCAAGCGCAAGCTGTCGGTATACCTCAACGTGCAAGACATCTTCAACTGGGGCGGACGCTACGGCTCAACCAGCGGCAACACCAACCCCTACTACCTCTCGAGCAGCAACAGCCTCAACAAGAGCAGCCGCTACATAAGCGCCGGCATCACCCTGCGCTTCGGCAAGATGGAGCTTGAGAAACAGGTACGCACCGACACCACCGACTACAGCACCGTAGCAGAATAAACAATCACTTAGCACCGGAACAATCTATCCAGTCTATCTAAATCTATCCAATCTATGGAAAGAACGACTCCTGTATTGCTACTCACCGGATACCTCGGCAGCGGCAAGACAACTTTAGTAAACCATATACTCCAGAACAAAGAAAACATACGCTTCGCCGTCATCGTCAACGACATCGGCGAGGTTAACATCGACGCTTCGCTCATCGAGAAAGGCGGAATCGTCAACAAGAAAGACGAGAGCCTTGTAGCCCTCCAGAACGGCTGCATCTGCTGCACCCTCAAGATGGACCTCGTCGAACAGCTGCGCGACATACAACGCCAAGGCCGCTTCGACTACATAGTCATAGAGGCCAGCGGCATCTGCGAGCCCGAGCCCATAGCACGCACGATATGCTCCATCCCCACGATGGGCATGGAATACGTGCGCGACGGTGTGCCGTCGCTAGACTGCATCGTCACCGTAGTCGACGCATTGCGCATGCACAGCGAATTCAGCGGCGGCGAGAAGCTGCTGGGTTCCGCCGTGGGAGAAGAGGACATTGAGAACCTGCTGATACAGCAGATAGAGTTCTGCAACATCGTGCTGCTCAACAAAGCCTCCGAGGTGGAACACGCCGAGGTGCAACGCCTGCGGCAGATCATCATGCAGCTGAACCCCGGCGTGGAGATTATCGAGACCGACTACGCCCAGGTGGAGCTGCGCGACATACTGTACACCGGACGCTTCAACTACGGCCGCACTTCGGGCTCGGCGGCTTGGGTACGGCAGCTGGAACGGCTCACCACCGAAGAGGAGGACCGCGAGGCCAAAGCCGAGCATCACCACCACGAGGACGACGACCACGACGAGCATGAGCACGAGCATCATCATCACCACGACCACGATGATGATGACGATGACGACGAGCACGAGGAACACGGGCATCACCACCATCACCACCACGACCACGAGGGCGGAGAGGTGGAGGAATATGGCATCGGCACCTTCGTCTACTACCGCCGCCAACCCTTCGACATCGACAAATTCGACCGCTTCGTCAACCTACACTGGCCCAAGGAGGTGATACGTGCAAAAGGTATATGCTACTTCGCCGACGACACCGACATGTCGTACCTCTTCGAGCAGTCGGGCGTGCAGGTGAAACTTGCAAGTGCGGGGCAATGGTACGCCACCATGCCCGACGACGAGCTGCAGGACATGATGCTGCGCGACCCCGGACTGGTGCACGACTGGGACGAGGATTACGGCGACCGTATGCAGAAGATTGTCTTCATAGGCCAGCACATGGACCGCGAGGCCATAGTGCGGCAGCTCGACCAATGCCTTGAGCCGTGACGACTACAGGAAAGCCGACAATGCTGACCACTGCGGGCGCCATAGTGCGCTCCATGCGCCTCCGCACCCTACCACTATCGTTGGCGGGTGTGGTGCTGGGCTCGATGATGGCCTGGCGCAACAGCTCGTTCAACCTCGGCACCGCCATATTCCTGTACCTCACCACGGTACTGCTGCAGATACTGTCGAACATGAGCAATGAGACGGGCGACTACATCAACGGCACCGACCGCGATGACCGTCAGGCTCCTAAATACAGTCTGCAAAGCGGCACCCTTACCCTGCCGATGATGAAACGCTGCATTGCCGCAACCGCCGTGGCCTGCTGCCTGAGCGGCACAATCATGGTGTGGCTTGCCTGCGGCAGCCTGTGGCAGCCACGCGCCCTCCTGCTCCTGGCACTCGGCGCCGCGGCGATATGGGCGGCGATGCATTATACCCTTGGCAAGAACCCCTACGGCTACCGAGGACTGGGCGACATCTTTGTCTTCCTGTTCTTTGGCCTGGTATCGGTCATGGGCGGCTACTACGTGGCGGGGCTCGCCGTCGAGCCATTGATGCTCCTGCCTGCTTCGGCAATAGGGCTGTTCAGTGTGGGAGTTCTCAACACCAACAACATACGCGACATGGAGAGCGACCGCGCCACACGCCTGACCGTGCCGCTGCTCATAGGCGAGCGCAACGCGAAGATATACCACACCTTCTTGATCTCTGCAGGCTGGCTCCTGCTGGTAGTGTATGCACTGCTTACCGCCACGCACTGGTGGCAATGGCTCTTCCTGCTTGCGCTGCCGCTCCACGCCGTGCACCTTGCCGGTGTATGGTGCCGCCGTGCCGCCGCACTCGACCCCATGCTGCCGCTGCTGGTAATCAGCACGTTCTTGTTAGCCCTGATAATGGGCACAACCTATATCCTATAACCACCCCAAGCCGCCTATCTCTGCTGCGCCTATCCCCCCCTTCGCCTGCAGCAATCACCCCTTCCCTATGCCCACCACAGCTCTGTTCGACAACATAGCGCCAAGCTACGACCGCCTTAACCGCCTGATGTCATTCGGCCGAGACACCGGCTGGCGCCGCAAGGCCATCGAGCTGATAACCGACGGGCTGCCACACGACGCCGCGGTGCTCGATGTAGCCACCGGCACGGCCGATATAGCCATCGCCATTGTGCAGCGGCACTGCGGTTGCCGTGTCGTTGGTGTCGACCTCTCGGATGAGATGCTGAAGGTTGGGCGCGCCAAGGTGCAACGGGCCGGACTCGACGGCAGGATACACCTGCAGCAGGCCGACTGCCTGTCACTGCCGTTCGAGGACAACAGCTTCGATGCCGTCTGCGTGGCCTTCGGCATGCGCAACTTCGACAACCTCGACCTCGGGCTGCGCGAGATGCGGCGCGTGCTCAAGCCCGGAGGCCGCCTCGTGGCACTGGAGCTCTCCTACCCCGACGGCGCCGTCATGCAGGCTCTCTACAAGCTCTACGCCCTGCACGCCATACCCTTTGTGTGCGGCCTGCTGTCGGGCAACCGCAGCGCCTACCGCTACCTGCCGCGCTCCATCATGCAGTTCCCCAAGCCACCGCAGCTCATTCCACGCATGGAAGACGCAGGCTTTGCCTCCGTCAGAGCCCAAAGCCTCACATTCGGCGTATGCCGCCTCTACGAGGCTATAAATATGGAGTAAGCTGGATATATGCCTTATGCGTCCCGATGGACGCGCTCTCGATGGTCGGCCTTGTACAGAGAGCGCGTACCTTCGGCACGCTGATTATGGTGGTGCGCAAATAACCCCACACCGCGCTCTAAAGGGAGTAAATGCCAACAATACAAGCAAGACCCTTCTACAATCCTTCGGTGATGTCTCGGTGGAGTGTCCTTATCTAAAAAGCAGGCTTATGATTGGATGCCATAAGCCTGCTTTTATATTATTAGCGCACACAGTAGAGTGCTACCTTATCACCACTACCTTGCGGGCGGACAGAGTATTTCCAACCCTGACCATATAGACACCTGTTGGCAAACCATGATTGTCAACGGGACGGCCGACCATGTCATATAATTTTACACTTTCTCCTTTTACTCCTTCTACAACTATACGTCCCCCAAGGACATAGATGCGGAGATTGTCACGCTCTATGTTGTGGATGTCGGCGGTGACAGTAAGGTGTAGCGTCACTGTGGAGTCGCAGCCATGCACCGTAGAGAATGTATGTGTGTAGTCGCCACTTGCTGAGTACTGTTCCCCATTCCATTCATAGGCACCCGTTGCCGTGTCGTATATATCCTTTGACACTGAATTGTAAATTGTCAGGTGCAAAACAGCCATACTGTCGCAGCCGTGGACGGTGGTGGTGTAGAATGGATAGTCTCCACTTTGAGTGAAGCTGAGGCCGTTCCATGTGTAGTTGTTGCAGGCTGTGTCGGTCACCGAGCCATCAGGACCGTGCGGCCACACCGTAAGCACCAACACCACCACGCTATCACAGCCCTGGCTGCTGGTCAAGGTGTGGCTGTGGGTGCCGCTGGCCGAATAGGTGGTACCGAAGAATTCGTAGTTCTCTCCTTCGCACATACTATGCCTGATGGTGTCAGTAACAGTGGTGCAGCCACTCGTGGTAAAGCTCCACGGCGAAGACCATGCGCTCACGGCATTGCCGTTGTTGGAGCGAACACGCCAGTAGTAGTTCGTGGACAGTGACAGGCCACTGACGACATAGTGGGTATCGGCGGTGCTAAAGTTACTGACAGCACCGCTGAAAGTATTGTCGAGCGCGAGCTGCAGGTCGTAGGTGACAGCACCGAAAACTGGATGCCAGGCGATGTCTACGTTGGCCGTCATACTGGCACCATCGGCCGGAGCGGCATGTACTGGAACGGTCAGTGCCACATCGGCTGTGATGAAGCGCCAAGTGTTTGACCACTGCGTGTTGCCTTGAGCATTATAACCACGCACGCGCCAATAGTAGGTAGTAGATGGCGTGGCACCAAGTATGGTGGCGAAAGTCAGCGTAGTGTTGCCCGAAGCCACAAGGGTGTCGAAGGTGCTGTGGATGCTCACCTCGTAGTGGTAGCCCTGCATATTGTTCATGGACTGCCAAACAAGTGAGACTGCGTTGTACGCAACACCTATAGAGTCGTTGGCTGGCATTGTTAGCGTCGGGCCCGTGGTAATGTTATAGGCTGTAGTGAAGTGCCGGACAACCGACCAGCCCGAGGTATCCACACTGTTGTACGACCGCACGCGCCAGTGGTAGGTGGTGCCATAGAGCAGGTTGGAGTAACTCCTATTCCAGTAACTGGTGGATATGTTAGAAGAATCTCTGGTAACCGAGACAGATTGCAATAGTGGTGACGAGAAATTGGTGGCAGTGTCGAGCTCGATGATATAGCCTTTTGAACCAAATGAGTTATTCCAATACAAGGATAGGTTTGTCACAGATTGTCCGCTGGCATTGTTCGTCGGTGAATTCAAATATGCCCTGTCTGAGGTGGTCAGTGTGCGTACCGCCGACCAACCGGAGGTGTCCGTTCTGTTGTAGGCCCGCACGCGCCAGTGGTATGTGGTGCCGTAACGCATATTGTAGACAATGCGGTAATAATAGTCGGCTGTGTTTGAAGAGTCAACAGTCGTTGTGAACCTCCGCAGATGCGGCGACGAAAAGTCGGTGGCAGTGTCCAACTCAAGGATATAACCTTTTGCACCGCGCGAGTTGTTCCATTGGAATTGCTGCCGTGTGTAGGCACCGGTGAGGTTGTCGTTGGGCGAGTTAAGAATCACCTGGTCGGTGGTGGTCAATGTGCGTACCGCCGACCAGCCGGAGGTGTCCGTTCTGTTGTAGGCCCGCACACGCCAGTAGTATGTGGTGCCGTAACGCATATTGTAGACAATGCGGTAATAATAGTCGGCTGTGTTTGAAGAGTCAACAGTCGTTGTG
>JAGCUZ010000039.1 GCA_017962615.1 Bacteroidales bacterium
ATGCTCATCGACCTCCGCACCAAGTTCCCCGAACTCACCGGTAAGGAAGCCGAGAACGCTCTCGTGGCAGCCGACATCACCGTCAACAAGAACATGGTGCCCTTCGACAGCCGCTCGGCCTTCAAGACCAGCGGTCTGCGCGTCGGAACGCCCGCCATCACCACCCGCGGCCTGAAAGAAGGCGACATGCAGGTGATTGTCGACATGATCGACACCGTGCTCTGCAACCCCACCGACGAGGCCGTCCGCGCCAAGATTATCGGCCAGGTCAACGAGATGATGCAGAACCGTCCGCTCTTCGCCTGGTAACAGACCTAAGCACACACAATTACCAACAGTCCGACTTGTACCGACTAACACCACTTAGCCTACAAGTCGGACTTTATTATTGACACTCCGTGACCAAAGAATACGACGAACGTAAAGCCTCTGGCGGCAAACACTGCAAGAGCAGCCGCCTGCTCAAAGCCTTGCAAATCTTTGTAGTAATAGGCTGCGTGCTGCTGGCAGCAGCCTTCATCCTCATGCTTCTGTTCCCCGCCTACAACGGCGCCGACGGCTGGCTCGGCTTCCTGCACTGCTCAGACGCACGTCCCTAAGCCCCCACTCCTGTTGCCCTCCACCCGCACCACCTTGGCGATGTGGAGCATGTCGCGCGTGGGTATCAGTTTGCGGAACATTCATGCCATTTCTGTGGCGGTTTCCATTTTTATTCGTGTCTTTGCAAAAAAAATTGTGCCATGCTCAAGCACTGTATAATCGTTGTTTTAATGCTCGCCTCCACCTGCTGCGCCTGGGGGCAAAACGAGGGCAATCCAAATATCAATCATGATGAATTGACGTGGACTTCATGGTCTGGTTCAAAGAAAATTTATCTTTGGGGCAGAGTTTATGTCGTAAAACCGGGAGAAAAGGCCGATCTGGATGTTCGTATTGTTAAAGATCCTAAGGAGTTGCCCGACTTGCACATAATGATAACAAATGAGAGTTACTATTATCCTAAGCAATGGCATTTTGTTAGTTCAAAAGAGGAGGCTAATTTTTCAGTACGGTTTGTTGACAAAGATGAGCAACTTTCGGTTAAATTTGTTTCAAAGGATGAATGGAAAGAATGGTGGCCGTAAAATTCTTTAAGACAACCAATGCCCTAATTTTTATTTCTCTTACACCGCCGGAGCTGCTGTAGTTGGTCTCGGAACCATTAATAATACAAAACCGCCTTGCGGCGGTTAGGAGCGGCATGAACCTTTCGGCACACGCCTATTTTGTTTTGCAAAGTTACGAATTATTTTTAAACTGGCAAGAAAAATTTTCAAAAACACTTATCTGAAAACACTCTGCATCGGTGTCAGCCACCGAAAATGGCCATTTCTGTATTTTGCGGCAAAATCGGGCGTTATAGCATTATAACACATTATTGTACAGCCGCTTACCCCTACATTATAAATCGCGTACAAAATTCGTCAAACACCCAATTTTGGTATATAGAACGTAAATCGTAAGTATATAGATGATAAGGAGTTGGTGGGACCAACTCCTTATCATCTATATACCTTCTCTAAATGTACTATTTATTTCGGTCGAAAAGGGTGAACATATGGTCCGAAAATAGAGGCTAAGAATGTCGAAAATGGAGACAAAAAATGTCGAAAATGGCGACCAAAAATGTAGAAAATGGGGGACGGAAATGTCGAAAATGGTGACACGGAATGTCGGAAATGGGGACCCTTGAGGTCGAAAATTGGGTCCGTAAAGGGTGGAAACAAACGGCAAGCCCCATGGCGTGGGTGCCACGGGGCTTGCTATTTGCATGGCCGCACTAAGCAGGCACTGTGCGGCTCGGTATATTCTATGACGGCCGCACCAATCAGGCACTGTGCGGCTCGGTATATTCTATGACGGCCGCACGATTGGGGGTGTTGCGGAATCTATGGCGGTGAGGAGGCGGGGACGCTCGGACTCCCAGCAGAGCTCCTCCCCTGCCCTGTCGAAGAGCTGCCGGCGCTCGTCGGCGGGCATGGCGTCCCAATGGCGCAGCGCGTCGGCGACGGCCTGCGCCAGACGTCGCGGCTCGGTGCAGTCTTCGGGCACAAGGGTGCCGATGCCGTACCGCTCGGCAACGCGGCGGAGCTCGGGAAAGTCGGTCATAAGCAGCGGCACACGCGCCTGCACGAAGTCGCCCACGCGGTTGGGCAGCGCGTAATAGTAGCTCAGACCCATGCGTTTGAGCAAGCACACGCCCAGGTCGGCCCTGCGGGTTACGGCGGCCAAATCGCCGGGCAGCATCCTGCCAAGGAACTCTATGCGGTCTTTGTAGGGCTTAATGGCCGCTTTGGCGATCATAAGCTGCAGCTCGTCGCCGTCGCCTGCCACCACGAGGCGGCACTGGGGCAGCCACTCGAGCGCGTCGATAAGCCAGTCGACGCCGCGCCCCACATTGACGGCGCCCTGGTACAGCAGTACGCGCTCGCGACGTTCGGAGCCAGCGTCCGGCTCTGCGTCGGCAGCGTCGTGCCTGCGCGGCGGCAGGTTGCGCACCACGCTCATCTTGACCCCATAGCGCTCGGCATAGGCGTCGGCAATGCTCTGGCTCACCGTGCAGCAGGCCGTCAGGCGCGGAAAGAGACGTGCCTCGATTGCCTCCCACACGCGCTTCACGGCCTTGCGGCCTACCAGCTCGGGCACTTCGGGGAACATCTCGTGGGCATCGAAGAAGAGGCGCTTGCGACGCAGGCGCGCGGCAAGATAGCAGGCGGGCAGCGTGTCGGTGTCGTTGGAATATATAAGGTCGACCGGCATGCGCAGCAGTCGCAGCAGCAGCCGCAGGTTATATTCTGCATAGAAGAACGCCTTGCGCCTGAAAAGCAGCCTCATGCGGCTGACGGCAAAAGGCTCGCAGGCATCGGCGCGGCGGTACTGAGGGCTGCCTGCAGGCTGGAGGCTGCGCCCGACAACCGTGACCGTCCACCCCGCCTCGACGAGCGTCGTTGCGGCACGCCGCACCCTTTGGTCGGTAAGCATATCGTTGGTGACGGCCATCACGCACCGGCCCTTGCCCGGCAATGTGGTGGCGGCGGTATTGCATGGCTCCGTGGTCACGGCAGCACGGTCACGCCTCGATTCCATGGGCTTTGAGATAATCCTTGGCTACCAGCATGATTTCGTCGTGGTCGAAGGCCAGCGGACTGGGCAAATCGTTGATATTGAACCACGCCGCCTCGGCAGCGTCGTCGCCTCCACAGACCTCCACATGCCCGACGACGGCCACGAAAGCCACCGTCACGGTGCGTCCACGCGGGTCGCGGTCGACGGTGCTGAACACCTTGAGCTGCTCGAGGTTGCCGAGGTCAAGCCCCGTCTCCTCCCTCAGCTCGCGGCGCGCGCACTCCTCGACGGTCTCGTCCATGTCGAGAAAGCCTCCAGGGAATGCCCACTGTCCTTTGAACGGGGCGTTGGCGCGGCGTATCAGCAACACCGACACGCGGCCTTCGACGATGGAAAAGACCACGCAGTCGGCCGTCAGCGAGGGCCTTGGATACTGGTAGGTGTAACTCATAAAGATATGAGTCGCTTATTCGTAGACTACGGCGGGACGCTTGCTGTTCTTGACGACGAACTTGGCCGACGCCGTGGCGCCGGTGGTCAGCGAGCGCATGAAACCGTCGACGACATCCTTCTTGTTGCCTTTGCCGTCGGTGCTGAACTGCATCTTGGCCACCACGTCGCCCGTGCGGTTCTCGACGAAGGTGATGGTACCGCGCACATGGCCCGTGCTGTTGATGCGCTGCAGCACCACCTGCATGGTGTAGGTGGCCTTGGGATAACGGCCCACGGCGAGGTTCATATCCTTGAACGTGATGTCGTTGAACGTCGAAATAAAGGTCTTCTCAATCTGCGGCTTCACCGACTTGGCCCACACCGACTTCCAGTTCTCGCCGTTGGCGACGCACATCTCGGTAACAAAGGCGTCTTCGGTCTTCTGGTTGAAATGGCAACGCTCGTAGGCGAACGTTGCGTTTATCTCATTCTCGCCTCTCAGGAAGTACAACGTGCCATCGGTTAGCGTTTGTGCCTGGAGGCAGACAGCTGCCGCAACAAAGGCAAGCAGTGCGACGATTTGTTTCTTCATTTCTTTGTAAGTGTTGATAGATTGTTTGAGAATGATAACGGCGGTTGCACCGTATTATTGCACACGGGC
Source organism: Bacteroidales bacterium (assembly GCA_017962615.1). GTDB lineage: Bacteria > Bacteroidota > Bacteroidia > Bacteroidales > P3 > Colimorpha. The sequence continues at coordinate 4,199 of JAGCUZ010000039.1, forward strand.
GTAAAAAAAGGTGCCGCAGGCGTATGGGCCGCGGCACCTTTGGGGGTATTGCACCGTTGGTGTTTTACCAGAGTCTCACGCGCTTCTCGGGAGCGAGGTACATCTTGTCGCCCTCCTTGATGCCCCAAGCCTCGATGAACTCGGCGATGTGGGGCAGCGTGCCGTTGACGCGCCAGCGCGACAGGGAGTGGACATCCATCTGCGTGAGACGCTCTATCTCCTTGTCCCTGATGTTGCCGGCCCACACGCCTGCATAGGCCAGGAAGAAGCGCTGCGCGGCACTGTAGCCGTCCATCTCCTTGTCGGACACCTGCTTCTTGGCAATGGCGTTCTGCATAGCCACATAGCTGATGTGGAGGCCGCCGTTGTCGGCTATGTTCTCGCCGAGGGTGTAGGCGCCGTTGGCGTAGAGCTCGGGCTCGTCGAGCACCTTGATGCCGTTGAAGTAGTCAACCAGCACCTTGGAGTTGTTGCTGAAGTTCTCGGCGTCCTGCTCGGTCCACCAGTTGTTGAGGTTGCCGTTCAGGTCGTACTCGTGGCCCTGGTCGTCGAAGCCGTGGGTCATCTCGTGGCCAATCACCACGCCGATAGCGCCGTAGTTCACAGCGTCGTCGGCACGCATGTCGAAGAAGGGCGGCTGGAGGATACCGGCGGGGAAGCATATCTCGTTGGTGGTGGGGTTGTAGTAGGCGTTTACCATCTGCGGAGGCATCTGCCACTCGTTGCGGTCGGTGGGCTTGTCAATCTTGCTTATCTGGTATTGCACGTCGAAGACATTGCTGCGCAGCACGTTGGCAAAATAGCTATCCTCTTTTATCTCGAGGCCGCTGTAATCGCGCCATGTGTCGGGATAGCCCACCTTGACCAATATGGCAGCCAGCTTCTCTTTGGCCTTGGCCTTGGTGGCTGCATCCATCCATTCGGCCTCGTCGATGCGCTGTGCGAAGGCCTCCTTCAGGTTGCCCACGAGCGTAATCATGCGCTCCTTGGCCTCGGGCGGGAAGTACTTGGCCACATAGAGCTGGCCCAGAGCCTCGTCCATGGCACCGTCGACGGTGGAGATGACACGTTTCCAACGGGGCTTCATCTGCTCCTTGCCCGACAAGGCCTTGCCGTAGAACTCGAAGTTGGCGTTCACGAAGTCGTCGCTCAGGTAGGCGGCGGCAGTGTTGATGACATTCCATGCGTAGTAGGCCTTAAGGCTCTCCATGTTCTCTGTCTCAAGCATTTTGCCCACAAGAGCCAGATACTCGGGCTGCGCCATGTTGAAGTTGGTCAACGACGGCAGGTCCATGGCCTTGAAGTAGTTGGCAAAGTCGACACCGGCGGCCACGGTCTTCGCGTCGTCGATGGTCATCTTGTGGAAAGTCTGGTGGGGGTCGCGGTTCTTGATGCGGTCGTACTGGGCCTTGGCCAGGCCGGTCTCAACCTGCATCACCATCGTGGCCAGCTTGTCGGCGGGCAGGCCGATCAGCTTGTCGTAGCCCGACAGGGCGAACTCGGTGGTAATCAGCTTGACGTATTCCTTGCGCAGGTTGGCGTTCTTGTCCTCCAGGTAGTAGTCGCGGTCGCCCATGCCGATGCCGGTCTGATATATCCATGCCAGCTGCATCTTGCTGTCGTCGTAGTCGGCTTCGTTAAAGAGGGCGAAGAAGGCGTAGATACCCTGCTTGTGCAGCGCGGGCAGCTCGGTGCGCAGCTGTTCGCGGGTGTTCAGGGCGGCAATCTCCTTGAGGAGCGGCTGTATGGGCTCGGCGCCCTGCTCCTGCAGCTTCACGCTGTCCATACCCATCTTGTAGAAGGTGGCAATCTTGTCGGCCACACTGCCCTTCTCGTTCTGAGCCGTGCTCACCGAGTCGACGATGGTGCGCAGCTGCTCCTGGTTGTTCTCGGCCAACTTGTCGAAGGCGCCGTAACGGCTGTGCTCCGCGTCGAGGGGGTTGGCTTTCATCCATCCGCCACAGGCGTACTGGAAGAAATCGTCCTGCGGACGTACTGTGGTGTCGAGGTTCTCAGGGATGACACCCGAGACAAGCTCCGTCCCACGGTGGCATCCTGCAACAATTAATGCCATAGTTGCAATGCTTAAAAGTGTTTTTTTCATGATATTATATAAATAATCTAATATTATCTAATCTGGTTGCGAAGCTGTCGGCACGCATTCACTCTCCATCATTCTGCACCGCAAAAGCAAAACGCAGTGCGGTGTTATGAGCACTGCGTGCGTTCAGCCCCGTCGGGGTCAGTGATACTTGCTTATTTCTTCTTGTCCGACTTCTTGGCCTTGGGCTCTTTTGCGGGCTTGTCGGCCTTCTTTGAATCCTTAGCGGGCTTTGCAGACTCCTGAACAATGGCGTCGTTGGCGGGCTTATCGCCTTTCTTGGCCTTGTCAGACTTCTTAGCCTTTGCTTCCTTAGCGGGCTTGTCAGCTTTCTTCACTTTGGCTTCCTTGGCGGGCTTATCAGCCTTCTTCACTTTAGCATCCTTGGCTGGTTTGTCTTCCTTCTTCACTTTGGCATCCTTTGCGGGCTTATCGGACTTCTTAGCCTTGGCTTCCTTAGCAGGCTTGTCAGCCTTCTTAGCCTTAGCCTCCTTTGCGGGTTTGTCTGCCTTCTTCACTTTGGCATCCTTGGCAGGCTTGTCAGCTTTCTTAGCCTTGGCTTCCTTTGCAGGCTTGTCTGCCTTCTTGGCTTTAGCATCCTTAGCAGGCTTGTCGGACTTCTTTGCTTTAGCCTCCTTGGCAGGCTTGTCAGCATTCTTCACTTTAGCATCCTTTGCGGGCTTATCTGCCTTCTTCACTTTAGCATCCTTTGCAGGCTTGTCGGACTTCTTTACCTTTGCATCCTTGGCAGGCTTGTCAGCTTTCTTTGCCTTAGCCTCCTTGGCTGGCTTGTCGGCTTTCTTAGCCTTGGCTTCCTTTGCAGGCTTATCGGACTTCTTCACTTTGGCATCCTTGGCTGGTTTGTCTGCCTTCTTTGCCTTAGCCTCCTTTGCAGGCTTGTCGCTCTTCTTGGCCTTAGCTTCTTTAGAGGGTTTGCCGGACTTCTTAGCCTTGGCCTCCTTAGAAGGCTTGTCGCTCTTCTTCACTTTAGCATCCTTAGAGGGCTTATCGCTCTTCTTAGCCTTGACAACCTTCTCGGTATCTTCTTTCTCTTTCTTCTTCACCTTGGAGTGACCGGCATCCTCGTCGTCGAAATAGACGTACAGCTCGCCGTCGCTCGGCTCTGTGCTGTAATAGGTTATGTTGCGCAATGTAGCCCCTTGGAACACGCCGTTCTTGTAGTCGAGGCGCGTCGTCCAGTTCGACAGCGAGTCGTACACATAGCGGAACGTGTAAACACAGCTCTCATAGGGGCAGTCGTAGTTCACCGTCTCGGGGTCGCCTATCTCGTTGTTCTTGAAGCTGTACACCTCGTCGACGGCGTTGCTGCGCAGCGTGGCCTTGCAGAGGTTGTCCTTCAGGTCGTAGGCGTAGGTCACCACCGTGGTGTCGTAAGGCTTGTTGTCGCGGTACTGTATGTACTGCTGCTCGGTCATCAAATGCCTGTGGCTGTACTTGTAACGTATCACCTTGGCCACGGTGCTGTCGTTATACAGGTAGCGCGACTCCAGCAGGTGCCCGCTGGCGTCGTACTTCTGTCGGCAGGTGTAGACAAACTGATAGGCACCCTTGATGCTGCGCACCTTCGAGCGGTCCTTCCAGTCCCATGTGTCGATGCCGTTCTTGGTGACTCTTGGCTTGAAGTTGACCACGCCGCCGTAGCCATATATGTTCACATTGGCGGCCTGACCCTTGTATTCAGCCTCCACCTTGGTGCCGAAGCCCTCATAGCCTACGATGCGGTCCTTCTTGTAGGAGTAGTTCACCGAGCCTATCTTAGTACCTTCCACGGTCACAGTTGTTTGTGTGATAACGCCCTTCTTGTTGAACTTCGTTATATATCCGTCGCTCTCCTGCATGAACTCGCGCAGGCGGTCGATAAACCAGGGACGCTGCTCCCAGTCCTCGCGGTAATACTCCTTTTTAATCAGATGGTCAACATCGACACTCGACACCTCGCCCCGCAATCCATTGGCCGCGACGGTCACCGCCACATTGAAATCGTCCTGCGCACAGAGCGGCGCAAAAGCGGTTAAGCACAAAATTACAGAGGCAAGAAACGTTAGTTTTTTCATATCAATAAATCACTTATTTTTCTATTATTAAATATAGTACCAACAATATACGCACACCATATCCACCAGTGTGCATATATTTTCAGCAGTGCAAATTTACACATTTTTTTTGGAATGTAAATTCTTTTTTGAATATTGTTCACCGTATGCCGTTGGCACCGACAAGAAACGCGCCCTGCTGGCAGGGCGCGTTCGCAATGAAAAAAAACAACAAAAAGCTGTGAAAACAGTCTTTATCTTATCAGCATCACCGTTCCTTTGTGGGTCTTTATATCGTGGGTGTCGGGACGGCGGTAGCTGCACACGTAGGCATATATGCCCTCCTTGCAGTCGCGGCCGTTGAGGTTGGTGCCGTTCCAGCCTTCATACTGATTGTGACTGCGATACACAAGAAGGCCGCACCTGTCGTAGATATACAGCGAGAAGTGCTCAAGGGTGTTGCCGCTGTATACACGGAACACGCTGTTCTCCCCACCCATCCCCGGGGTGAAGGTGTTGGGCAACCATACCGAGAACAGCACCACCGGCAGGAAGAACTCCGTGTCGCTTTCGCAGCCCAGCGCATTGGCAGGCGTGAGCCTCACCGGCACAGAGTCGAGGGCCAGGTTGGAAAAGGTATGCTTAACCTCGCGTTCTGTCGATATGGTGCCATCGCCAAAGTCCCACAGTCGCCGCACACCGTAATCGGACAGGTCGCGGAACGTCACTACCGGCTCCATCATGTCTACAAATGTCGGCTCGCACTGCACGCGGGGTACTGGGTAGGGATACACTGTTATGGTCACACTCAGCGGACTGGCGTTGCAACCGTTGCTGCCGTGTCCCACCATCGTGTAGGTCGTGCTGCTGCGAGGTACTACGGGTATCCTGTATGTTCCGGTGCCGTTCCATGCGGCCAGCGTGGTATCGGCCGGGTCCGCGCTCCACGTGTAGGTATCGGCTTTGCCTGCCGTCAGCCACACCGTGTCGCCTTCGCATATCGCGGTCCTGTCGGCCTCGAGCGTCGGGTCCACCACACGGACAAAGACGCTGTCCCATGCGAAACATCCGTTGGGATGGGTAGTAACCTTCACATAATACCAGGTGCTGCGCAGAGGCTTGACCACGATATGCGGACTGTCGGAATATGGCATTGCCGACCCTATGGCGTTGTACCACTCAAAGGTGCAGCCCTCCACGTCGGTCGTCACCTCTATCCTGCCTGTATCGCCTCTGCAAATCACGGTGTCGCCTGCAACATACAGGCGCGGATACTTGCCCACACGAATGGTCTGCCTCACGGTCGCCTTGCATATCATGGTGACTGCCTCACCCGTGGTGTCGACAACATGTGCCGGAGCGCTTCCGGCTATCAGCTCCACCACCTCGGTGGAATCGAACGAGAGGCGTACCGTGCGCGCCGAGTCGGCAAGGGTGTCGGTCGTGCCGTCGTCATGATGTACAACCCAGCGGCGCCAGTACGAATCGTGGGTGGTGTCGATTATCGCTATGGTGTCGCGGAAACAGATGTCGTTGCGTTCAAACTCAAAGCCCGGGTCGGGTGGTTCCAATGCCCGCACACGCAGCAGCCTGCGGCTCCAGCACACGGTGTCGCGGGCCGACGTGCGCACCACCGCGCAGTAGTTGCCCGCGCCTGGGAAGCGGTGGCTCGCCCTGCCGCCGTGCACCACCTCGGCGGGCGGACCCAGCGTGTCGGGAGCGTCGTAGAACTCCCATATCGTCAGCGACGTGTCCACATTGTCACCGGCGGCGGCCACTATCGGCGCGTAGCTGCGGTCTATCAGCGTAACGCGGCTCTCACAGTCCAGTATGGTGTCGACGGCTATTTTGGGCTTCTTGTTCATCACGTCGGCAAAAAGCTGCGACTTGACAGGCTTCTGCGGGTCCATATACGAGGTCATCTCGCACATGAACGACTGTTGCGCCACCGTGCTGCCCGAGGAGGTAACAAAGTACGATTCGTTTACATGCAGCACTTCGTAGGTCTGGCCTACTATTCTGACGTAGTTGTCGGGATTGTTGGCCGCCGAGCCGGTGAGGTATCACGTGCGGCTTTTGTACCACTGGTAGGCCGCCAGGCCCGACGGCGCCGCTATCGTCGCCACATCCTCCGTCTCGCCTGCCGCACAGCTGTTAACCTCCAGGCGCATCGACTGGCAGTCGCCCGCCACATAGCAGTAGCCGTAGTGGCCGGTGCCGCCGCAGTCGCATATCATTATTTCTATCCTCACGTTCTGGTACAGATAGTTATACAGATTGATTGCCACCTTGTTCCAGTCGCGGTAAAACACCCTGTAGTCGCCGCTGCCATCTCCGTGCCAGCCGTCCTGCCCTAACACCACTGTGCCGCCTTCGTTCACCGGCGTGCTCGACACCACGTAGCACAGCGTGTCGCTGATGGGGTCGAACGACGTGCCGTTCTGCCGCGTCACGCGCACCACGAACTCGGGGTCCTGCGTAACGCCGTGCCCGGGTGCCTGCACCACTATGGCATAGTTGACAAACACCAGCGCGTTGTCGGGCGTCACCGTCATGGTGTAATACAGTGCCTCCGCCTCGGCCATTATCCTGCACTGCCCCACCCTTATCGATTTCTCGAACCCTGGCGGGCAATAAGGCAGGTAGCAATTGGTGTTGGGGTCGCGCCCCTGCAGCCAACCCTGGCAAGTGCCCTCGTCGTACGACATTATGCGGAACCGCTTGTCGTCTTCAATTGTCCCTAAGGCGCAAAAGTATCTGTTGGCAACCGATGTCTGGGCTGCCAGCTGGGTGTTGGGGATAATATCGTTTGTAAATACCATGCCCAGTTGGTTCGTGCCGCAGATGCTGCGGCTGTTCAACGGCTTGCTCCCAATGCGACCCGAATACGACGGGTACATCGCAAAGTTGATGGGATTCTTCAACCCGGGGCAGGCCACCTGCGCCGCCGCGTCGACCTCCGTCAGCAACAGAACCAGCAATGCTATATACAAACGCCTTTTCATAAACATCTGTGTATTCGTGCAATCACCCCATCAACCTATCACATATCAACTTATCAACATATCCACATATCAACAATCATCTTATCACCACCTTCTCTATCGCCGTGCGCTCGGTAGTCTGCACCTTTACGAAGTAGGCCCCTCGCGGCAGGTCGGCAAACTCCACATGCGCCATGCAGTCGCCGCCGCATGTCAGCTCCTCCTGCCGCAGGATGCGTCCGGCAATGTCGACAACGGCCACCGTCACCGTACCTTCAACTCCTCTCACCTCCACCGTCACGCCGTCGTCGGCTTCAGCCGGGTTGGGGTAGATAGACAGCTGCATATTCCCTGCCTCGGCAATACTGCCGTTGCCTCCGCCGCTCTGTCGCATCGTGGTGAACTCACTCACTGCCATAAGGCTGTAATCCAGTGGCGAGCAACGTCTGCGCACGCCCCATTGGTAGCGCGTGTTGGGCCGTAGGCCCGTGAGGAAACAGGACGAGTCAACTACTATCAACGTGCTGTCCCATACGGTCGACGATGCCAACTTGTATGAGAGTTCGAAGGTGTCGAAGCCGATCCACGACAGTACCACCGAGGTGTCCATGAGGCTGGTATGGCCGAGGCCTTGGGGCATATCGCACCGCACTGACTGCGTGGTGAAGCTCACAAGCGCCGTCATGCCAGTGTCGCCCGCGCCGCATATAGGCATCACACGGCACTCGTAGGTCGTGTCGGGCGTAAGACCCGTGAATGTAGCCGTCGGGCTCTGCACCACCCTGCTTCTGCCGTTGAAGTCCACCTGCCACTGGCTCTCACTTCCGCCTGGCGTCCACGTCACGGTTGCCGACCGCGGCCCGATGGACGATATCCTGAACGACGTCACCGGCGGGCAGCTGTTGTCCATCAGCACAACGTTGTCCACGGCCGCAGGCTGGTCGCAGTACCCTATATAGTCATTTGCCCAGTAGAACACCAGCTTGTACACACCCGTCGTTCTTATGGTAAAGTTGCCGTTCGAGGCACTCCACTGTGGCGACAGTGCCAGCCACCTGCCGCCGTCGAGGGCTATGGCCTGCGTTGGCACTGACATGGGACTGAAACCCGACGCGTTGCCCGCCGTCAGCGGCACGTTGCACGACACCATGGCCGCACGCAGGTAGTCGTGCAGAGTGTCGCCCATACTGCGCCATTCGTAGCTGTAGATATAGTTACCAGGGGTGAGGTAGAAAGTGCGGAAAGCAAAGGCGTGTGCAGTACCTGCATTCAGGTAAGTGTTGCTAATGCCGCTGTTGTTCGAGATATAAAGTCCTATGATGTCGGTTCCCACTCTATAGGCTGCGCTGCCCACATACCATTGGCTTGGCTGCCCGGTGTTGAGAAACTCCCATGCGTTAGCTATGGCCGTATCGGCAAAGGTGCATCGATACGGCAGGCTGTACACGGGCTTGCTGTTCAGGGTCGAGAAGCTTGCAAAAGCCGTGTCACTGTAGCCTCCGTTTGGGCAGATGCCCCACACATAGCAGTCGTAGCATGTGCCCGACGCCAAGCCTGCAATGGTGTAGGTGGTATCGAACACGGTTACCACCGTGCCTGTGCCGGGCGTAAAGCCGCAAGGACCGTATTCAACCTCCCAGCTGGTACTGGCGCCCAGCTCGCGCCACAACAGTATGCAGCTGTCAAACAGCGGTATGACCGTAAGGTCGACGGGAATGTAGCAGGTGGGTATGCTGAAGCAGCGAAGCGAAAGCTCAAAGCCGTCGGCCACGTTGCTGTTGTTGCTCTTGAACACCACGGTCACCACGTTGCTTGTCGAGGCCATAGGCCCTATGGTGCCGTTTCCGCTATAGCTTGCCAGCAGCGGCGCCGTCGTCCCCATGCCGTCGTAGAGGAACAGAGTGTCGCCCACCCTTATGGAGTATGTACCCGATATGTTGTACAGCGTACCCGCCGCCGAGCGCACCACCGTGGTATTGTTGCAGTTGTTGCTGTACACTCCTGTCGTGCCTCCGTTGTCGGTCATCACAACGCCGCAGATGTCCAAGGTGTCCACCCCTTGGGTGTGCATGGAGTACTTGTTAGTCTGTACGCCAAGCGGGCCCACCCAGTCGGGGATGTCGTTGCCGCAGTTGCTGCGCACATAGATATCATAGTTCGTGCCACCCATCAAGCCCGTGAAGGTGTAGGTCGAGTCGTACACCGTCACGGCGCAGTTGCACGAGTCGGGGTCCTGTCCAGCAGGCACTATCACCACGTCCCATGCACTCACGCTTGGGTCGTTGCCGTGCCATTCCACCGTCGTTGAGTCCGAGCTGGCCACTCCAACCAGCACCAGCGTCTGCGGGTCGATGCAGTGGCTGCGTATCTTGAGCTGTACGTTGTCTATATGAGTGTAATACGGACCATTGTAAATCCCCCCAGTTTGCATGTTGGTCAGCGCCACATAACGACAGTAGGAAGGTACGTTGACAAGCGACATCTTGTAGTTTTTCCACACGAAAGAGGTGTCAGACTCAACGGTGGCGACAAGAATGTAGTTACTGTAGGATTCGGGGTCGCTCATGGCCACCACCGTTATGCCTGCATTTATATCATTATACATTGAGAAGGAAATTTGCAGTGTGTCAGCCGGCAATTGCAGCAGAGGCATCACTGCGTACGACTCCGCCGTGGTGCGAATGTCGAAATAGAGGCTGTTGCCGGGCGATAGCGACACGCTGTTGTCCACCCGCACGTCGCCGCCTCTCCGTATTCTGCCGGCCCTGTCCCTGTAGTAGAAATCCCAGCAATGGGTGTCGATGTCGGCCTGGCCTGTGGCGTAGCTGTCAAAACGGTCCACAAACGGCAGGTCATAGACATGCAACGCCGTGCAACGAGTGTAGAACGAGTCGCATATACAATTCGATAACGAAACGCAGTCCGAGTATACATACACGTAGTATTGCGTCTGCGTCTGCAGGCCGCCCAGGGTGTAAACCGAGTCGTTCACTGTAATCGACTGGCCTTGTCCTGTTTGCGGTGTAAAGGGATGGTCGGCATACTCAATCACCCACTGGCCGTTGGTGCCGCGCTCGTGCCACGACAAGATGCACGAGTCGTCCGTAACATCGCTGACCACCAAGCCGTAAGGCATGGGGCAAAGGCTCTGCTCAATCACAATACTGTCAATGCAGGCCGACGGAGGCCTGCAGGTGGCCGCATCGTTGCACCATGCGAAAACAAGCCGCCATGTGCCTGCCGTAAGATGCACCGACTCTATAGAACGCCGCCACGAAGGTTGCTGGCAACAGCTGCCGCCCGACACGTCAATCCACCCCTGCACCTGCGCATTGTAAAACGAATTATAAGGTATACCATTGGGCAGCCTGCCTGCCGTGAACCCCGTTGTCGACGGGACGATGAACGCCCTGAAATAGTCGGCGGTGAGATCGCCCTCACACTTCCATGAGAACGACACGTCGCAGTACGACGCCGTGCTCATCGTGAATTCATAGTAGGCATACACAACCTCCGGATTACCTGTGTAAACATAGTTTGCCGTAGCACCGCTGTCGCCGCTTACGTAGAGCGAAGCAATGCCATCCGAGTGCTCGGCCGTGCCGATGAACCATTTGTTGGCATAGTTGCCGTTTTCAAACCGCCACCCTACCGTGTCGGTGTAGTTCTCGAAACTTGTCGTGTAAATGTAGCTCTGCGCCGCAGCACCGAGCGCACACACCATCATAACGACGGCCATAGCCGCCTTCTTCAAATCAGCTTTCATATACTTAACATTTTGATTTATTGACATATCAGTTGTTTTTGTAATGTGCATACCAATTATTTATATTATGCATAACAATTGCTTCTACTATATATGACGGGATTTTAACACTTTTTGCCACAAAAAACTCAAAAAAAATTTCATCATCATTACAAATCGTATTGCATTTCTTTAAATTTCAACCAGTTTCGTATTGCATTTCTTTAATCCTTGAACCGTTTTCGACAGGGCATAGTTCCCCTTGAAAAACTTCAAAAATCAAAAACTTTCTACATATAATAATGTCTTAAAAAGGCCCAAAACTTACAGCCACCCCTTCAAAGTTATTAACAAGTTATTAACAATCCCTCACAACCCACTAATCCACAATCACATACAAAACCCATTTTTTCTCATTTTTTTTCAAAAAGAATGTAATTTTTTTACACCCCCACTGTAACCACCCCCACACTTCACATCCTCGACATCCTTCAATCGTCCCCTCAACA
>JAGCUZ010000040.1 GCA_017962615.1 Bacteroidales bacterium
GTTGAAATTCTTACGGGGACTCCCGTTGATAAACAATGCTTTCTTCATATAAAGAGTATTAACGACAATGTGCTGGAATTATTGTGTTCATAGCCCCCGTTTCTGTATTGTTATATCGATGGTAATTGATTTATTCTGTTTGTTTTAATATATAATCCGTTTTGTGGATTATTTTTTTATTATGGTTGGTGTGCATATGTTATTGGCCAAATTTGTCATTGCGGTATTTGCTTTTACCTTTGCGATGTTGCCATGTGAAGGTAATAGTTTCGCTTTCGTCATGGAGGAGATGATGGACGAGGCGCGGCGCGACATCCTCGACAACCGTGTGAGCGCCTATGCCGCTGCCGAACAGCTGGTGGCCAAGGCGTTAGGGACGGAGTAGGGGAGAGGCGTAGTCTCTATGTACCGTTGGCGCGTCACCTCGATACATAGTTGATTTTTATACAAATAAATACCCCGCACGGTGCTGAGCCTGTGCGGGGTTATAGTTGATAGGTCTGTTGGAGGCTGCTATTGAAGTCGGACTGAGTATTATATGTCGTCCTCCGACTCGGGGATAAGCTCCTCGAGGGTCTGGTGGATGGGGTAGACGTTGTCGCGGACTATGGAGCCAGGGAAGTTGGCTTTGATTTTCTGCAGGAAAGCGTAGGCGTCGAGGCGGTTGATGAAGTCGCCCACCTTGACGCGGAAGTTGGGCTCGTCGTAGATGATGTAGATGGGCACGTCGGGGTAGGCTTGCGTGAACTTCTCCTTGCGGTCGAAGGCGCGGCTCTTGGCGTCGTTGCCTGCCAACGACCCTATCTGGATGCGGTAGCCGCTGACGGTCTTGACGCGCTCGTTGAGCTCTATGTGCTTCTCTACCAGGCGCGTGATGCCTGTGTCGCCTATAATCTCCACGCTGCCTTTCGACGAAGTGTAGGTTTTGCTCTGACCCCACGCGGCACAGCCCGCCACGAGGGTGGCGGCCAATAATAGTATATGTTTGGTAACTATCATCTTATGGTGTCTCTTTGAGGGATGTCCTACCAACCTGTGCGGAGGCTGCCGATGTCTTCGGGCTGGATGGAGAGCACGGGAATCTTCGAGAGGTGCAGCATCTGCTGGGCGTAGGAGCCGAGGAGCAGGTTGGAGATGGAGCTCTCCTGCTCGGTCATGATGACAATCATGTCGGCGTTGACGCGCTCGGCGTACTCGAGGGTGGTGACGGTGAGGTTGCGCTCCACCTCGACGAAGGAGTACTGATGCTTCACACCCTGACGGTCGAGGAGTATATGTACCTGATTTACATATTTGTTGACGGTGTCGCGCTGTGCCTGCGACTCGGAGGTGTAGAGGCCGAGCACGTGGATGGTAGAGCCGAAGGTCTGTGCGAACTTGGCTGCCATGGGCACTTTCTGGCGCGTGGTGGAGGTGCTGTCGAGGGGCAGCACTATGTGTTCCAGAGCTTTATTGAAGTTGAAGTCTTCGCGCACGATGAGCACCGGCACGTCGGAGAGGGCGATGATGCGGTAGGTGTTTTTACCAATCCAGTTGGTCTCGAAGCCCGAGGTGCCGTGGGTGCCGACCACCACGAGGGAGGCGCTGTCGGCCTTGGCCTGTGCGGCAATCTCCATAGGCACGCGGCCCTGGCGTATCACATAGTCGGCTTTGGAGTGGCGCAGCTGCTTGGTGACGGCGGCGCATATCTCATCGAGTTTCTCCTTGAGCTGCTGCTCGTTATGCTCGATGTTGTATTCTTCGCGCAGAGCGTTGACGTAGACAAGGCGCAGGTCCATTTCCCAGCGGTTGGCAATGTCGACGGAGAGGTCAAGCGCGTAACGGGAACCTCTGGAGAGGTCGAATCCTACTATAATCTTATCCATAGAATGAGGCTGTTTTTTAGTGTCTTTTTGTTGTCTAAATAGTGTGTAAAATTAGTGATTTTCGCATAGTTTTTCGTTTCAAAAGTACGAATATTTTTTGAAATGGCAGAAAAAAACGTCGCGGCGGCCTCGCCGAAGAGCGTTCAAAGCCGCCGCAATGTACGGTTTTTGCTGTGCAACATGCTGAGAAATAAGGTGTTTATATTTTTATTCCTCCATGTCGTTTTTTTTATGTAATTTTGTAACAAATTTAGTAGTAAACGTATACAAAATGTATAGAAATATGAACAAGAAATGCATTTTTTGCACCTTTGCGGCAGTGCTTGCGATGGCGGTGACTGTGGATGCACAGCAGTACCAGCCCCTCAATGCCGGTTTTGAGAATTGGGACGGGTCGGCGGTGGATGCCGAACCCACGTCGTGGAACTCTTTTGCGTCGGGCGACGGCTCGATGGCGTCGCTGGCTTCGTCGCCGCATCACTACCACCGTAGCGGCCACCGCACGGGCGGCACGGGGTCGAGCTACCTGGTGCTCTACACCAAGAGCATCATGGGCATCAAGGCTAACGGCAACATGACCACGGGACGCATACACATGGGCGCCGTCTCGGCAACGAGCGAGAGCAACTACAACTACACGGCCCGGTCGGCCAGCGGCTTCAACCAGCCGTTCACGGCCACGCCCGACTCGCTGTACGTGTGGGTGTCGTACTACGCATCGGATGCCTCGTCGAAAGCTTCGGTGTCGGCTTTCATCCACGGCAACAGCGACTTCCGCGACCCTAACGACATCAACACGGCGTCGATCTACGCCGGCAAGGCAGTGCTGCAGTTTGCCCGCACCACCAACTCGGCCACGTCGCCAGTGTGGTCGCTCAAGAAGGTGCCATTCACTTATTCGGGTACGGCCACTCCGGCCTACCTCCTTATGTCGCTCACAACCAACATGACGCCAGGCGGCGGCAGTGCCGGCGACTCGCTGATGATTGACGACATACAATTCGTGTACAGCGCATGGCTTAACTCTATAACGATGAATGGCAGCACGTTGCCCGACTTCGAGCGCGGACATCTGGAGTACACCGTATATGTTGACGACGAGGCTGAGGCCGCCACGCTGCAGTTTGCAGCCGTGCCGCAGGCCAGCGACGCCACGGTGACCGTCGACACCCTCGACGGCTCGACGGTGAACACCCCCAACGTGGTGGTAGTGTACAGGTTCAACGTGACCGCCGAAGACGGCACGGCCAAGGCTTACAACGTGCTGGTTAAGAAGCGTTCGGGCAGCGAGATCATTGCCACGGTGCGCAGCGAGACGCCGAGCCTGACGGCCTATCCCAACCCGGCGGCCGACATGATACAGGTGGAACCTCGCGGACACGGCGAAGGGACTGTAATGGTGCAGATTATCAACGCACAAGGTGCCACGGTGGCGACCTACGAGGTGCCGCAGGGCGGCGCAGCGATACCCGTGGGCAAACTCACGGCAGGAGTCTACATCCTGAAGACCCCGCTTGCGGCTACACGCATAGTGCGCTTATAGAATAATACTTACATAATTAAATAAACCGGCAACTGTCATGGAATGTGATGGTTGCCGGTGTTTGTTAGTAAAGGGGGGTGAAATAAAGTTTGCGAAACGCAAAAATTATTGTATATTTGCATTTTAATATATAATATAATTTTGCGCATATTGTGTGTGCAAACTATTGAAATATAAATATATAAACAAATATGAGCGTAAATCCTATTTTGCTTGCAGTGTTAGTTTTAGGGCTAACGGGCGCGGTGTTTGCCGTGGTGCTGTATATAGTAGCCCAAAAATTCAAGGTTGTGGAGGATCCGTTGATTGACGAGGTGGCGGAGGTGCTGCCCGGCGCCAACTGTGGCGGCTGTGGCAAAGCCGGATGCCGCGCCATGGCCGAAGCCTTTGTGAAACAAGGCAATATGGAAGGGCTGAAATGTCCTGCCGGAGGAGAAGAGGTGGCGCGCAAGGTGGCGGCCCTACTGGGCTGTGCCGCCGAGGCATCGGAGCCGCAGGTGGCCGTGGTGCGCTGCGGAGGCAGCTGCGACAAGGCCGTGGCCAAGAACCACTACGACGGTCTGCAGGACTGTGCGTTTGCCAGTAGCATGTACGCAGGCGAGAGCGGATGCACCTTCGGCTGTCTGGGTCTGGGCAGCTGCGTGAAAGCCTGTCAGTTCGACGCCATAGCGGTGAACCCCGAGACCGGCATAGCCCAGGTCGACGAGAACAAGTGCGTGGCGTGCGGAGCCTGCGTGAAGGCCTGTCCGCGCGGAGTGATAGAGCTGCGCAACAAAGGACCTAAAGGCCACAGAGTGTACGTGGCTTGCAACAACAAGGAGAAAGGCGCCGTGGCACGCAAGTCGTGCAGCAGCGCTTGTATAGGCTGCGGCAAGTGCGAGAAGACCTGCCCGTTCGGAGCCATCAAGTTAGAGAACAATCTTGCTTATATTGATTATAAGGTGTGCAAGATGTGCCGCAAGTGCGTGGCGGAGTGTCCGTCGGGCTGCATAGAGGCCACGAACTTCCCCCCGCTGCCACCCAAGAAAGAGCCGGCAGCAGCCCCTGCCGCTGCAGCGCAGCCCGTCAAGGCGGAAGAGCCCAAGGCATAAGCAAGCAAGGTTTCATAAACTCCATATAACGAATAAGGAAAGACGATGAAGACATTCGCAATGGGTGGTGTCCACCCCGAAGAGAACAAAATATCAACCCATGCGGCAATAGAGCAGTTCCCGTTGCCCAAACAGGTGGTGGTATTGATGAACCAACACCTGGGAGCCCCCGCTACTCCCGTTGTTGCCAAAGGCGACAAGGTGAAGGTGGGACAGCTTATAGGCGAGGCGCAGGCCTTTATGTGCGCCAACGTGCATTCGCCCGTGAGCGGTACGGTGAACAAGATTGACGTGTGCAAAGACCCGTTCGGCCTGCCCAAACCGGCAGTGTATATCGACGTGGAGGGTGACGAATGGATGGAGACGATAGACCGCACCCCCGACATCAAGCGCGAGTGCGACCTGACGCCGCAGGAGATCGTGGCCAAGCTGAAAGCCATGGGTATCGTTGGCCTCGGCGGCGCCACCTTCCCGGCACACATCAAATACAGCGTGCCCGAAGGGAAGAAAGCCGAATATCTGATTATCAACGCCGTGGAGTGCGAGCCGTACCTTACGTCGGACCACAGGGTGATGCTCGAGCATGCCGAGGAGATATGCATAGGCATAAGCATACTGCGCAAGGCATTGGGCGTGCCCAACGCATACGTGGGCATCGAGAACAACAAGCCCGAGCCTATACGCGTGATGACCGAGATGGCCAAGAAGTTCGAAGGCATCATCGTCGAACCGTTGAAGATGAAATATCCACAGGGTGCAGAGAAACAGCTTATCAACGCCATCACGGGGCGTAAGGTGCCGAGTGGCAAGCTGCCCATCGACGTGGGCTGCGTGGTGAGCAACGTGGGCACGACCTTCGCGGTGTACGAGGCCATACAGAAGAACAAGCCTTTGATTGAGAACATACTGACGGTTACGGGCAAGATGCTCGCCGCCAACCAGCAGCACAACTATCAGGTGCGCATAGGCATAAGCTATGCCGACATAGTGCGCCACGCCATAGGCGAACTGCCCGCCACCACCGGCAAGGTTATCAGCGGCGGCCCTATGATGGGCAAGGCCATGAGCAACTTGGACGGTCCCACGGTGAAGGGTGCATCGAGCGTGCTGATTATGGACGAGTCTGAGGCCACACGTGCCACCGAGGGCAACTGCATACGCTGCGGCAAGTGCATGCACGCCTGCCCCATGGGACTTGAACCCTATCTCTTCTCGTCGCTGGTGCGCAACGGCCGTTACGAAGAGGCCGGCGACAACCACATCCTCGACTGCATAGAGTGCGGCTGCTGCCTGTTCAGCTGCCCGGCCAACAAGCCGCTGACCGACGAGATAAGGCTCGGCAAGAACAAGCTGCGCGCCATCATGGCGGCCAAGAAGAAATAACACAAGGCTAAGAAACAGTTACAGAATAACAAAGAAATACAATTCATAACAATATCCATGAAGTTGCTTAACGTATCCGGTTCCCCTCACGTGCACAGCGATGAGTCGACCAAGAAAATCATGTGGCGAGTGAATCTGGCCCTGGTGCCGATGCTGCTCGTAGCGACAGCCTTTTTCGGGCTCAACGCGTTGTTGATTAGTGCTGTATCGGTGGCCACCTGCGTGCTGGTGCAGTGGCTTATAGAGAAATATGTAATGAAGACGCCCAGCACGGTGTGCGACGGCTCGGCCGTGGTTACCGGCTTGCTGCTGGCGTTCAACGTGCCGGCCACTGCCGACATGATATGGCTCGTAGCCATAGGTGCATTGGTGGCTATGGGCATAGGCAAAATGTCGTTCGGCGGCCTTGGCAAGAACCCGTTCAACCCTGCTTTGGTGGGACGCGTGTTCATGCTCATATCCTTCCCGGTGCAGATGACCACATGGCCCACGGTGGGCAAGTGGTTCCCGATGACCACCGACACCGTGACGGGTGCCACGCCCCTCGGTGTCATCAAGGAGGGGCTGACCCACGAAGGCGCAACGATACAGAGCGTTATAGAAGCCAACAACCTGCCGTCGCTGTGGGATATCTTCCTCGGCCACATGGGCGGCTCGCAGGGCGAGATATCGGCCATAGCCATACTGATAGGAGCCATCTACCTGCTGTGCCGCAAGATTATAACCTGGCACATACCGGTGTCGTTCATCGGCACTGCGTTCATCTTCAGCGGCATCCTGTGGCTGGTGAACCCCGATGTGTACATGGACCCCGTGATGACCATCCTCACCGGAGGTATCATGCTGGGAGCCTGCTTTATGGCTACCGATATGGTGACCTCGCCGATGTCGAAGTCGGGTCAGCTTATATTCGGCTTCGGCTGCGGCATGCTTACCATCATCATCCGTAACTGGGGCTCGTACCCCGAGGGTGTCAGCTTCGCCATCCTGCTCATGAACGCGGTGACGCCGCTGCTGAACCGTTGGTGCAAACCAAGACGCTTTGCAAACTGAAAATATATAACTGAAAATTGAGAATTGTTATGGCAAAGAAAGCGAAATCCACATTGATAAATATGCTGCTGTCGCTCACGGTTATTGCCGTGGTGGCGGCAGGAGTGCTTGCGTTGGTCAGCAAAGTCACTGCCGAGCCCATAAAGAAAGCCCAGCTGGCCAAGAAAGAGGCTGCCGTGAAGACCGTACTGACTCCTTTTGAAAAGATAGAAGAAAAGCATATAGACGGCAACGCCGTCACGTGGGCCTTCAACGCCGCGGGCGAGCCTGTGGGCGTTGCCATAGAGTCCAGCAGCGACAAAGGCTTTGGTGGCCGTCTTGGCGTGGTGGTGGGCTTCGACACCGAAGGCAACATAACAGGTTACCAGGTGTTGGAGACCGCTGAGACCCCGGGACTGGGAGCCAAGGCTGGCGAATGGTTCCAGAAGGGCAACAAAGGCGACGTTATAGGCAAGAACCCCGCCACGCCTCTCAGCGTGAAAAAGGACGGCGGCGACATTGACGCCATAAGCGGCTCCACCATCACCTCGCGCGCATTCTGCGAGGCCGTCAACAACGCCTACCAAATATTTCAGGGAAATGTCCGGTAAACCACCGGTGGTAATAAACGACTACATATTAAGCTTATGAAGACTATAGATATTATCAAGAACGGACTTATCAAGGAGAACCCCACATGGGTATTGGTGCTGGGTATGTGTCCCACGCTGGCCACCACCACCTCGGCCGTCAACGGTATGTACATGGGATTAGCCACAGCCTTCGTGCTGCTGATGTCCAATATAGTTATCTCGCTCCTTAAGAGCCTTATACCCGACAAGGTGCGTATACCGGCGTTCATCGTCGTTATAGCCACCTTTGTGACTGTGGTGCAGTTGTTCATGGCGGCCTACCTGCCCGACCTGAACGAGTCGCTGGGTCTGTTCATCCCCCTCATCGTGGTGAACTGCATAGTGCTGGGCCGTGCCGAGGCTTTCGCCTCCAAGAACAACGTGTGGCATTCGCTGCTCGACGGTCTTTTCATGGGCCTTGGCTTCACATGGGCCCTGACCCTTGTGGGCATGGTGCGCGAGATACTGGGTGCCGGCTCGATATTCGGCCACAGCCTGATAGGTGGCAACGACGGCATGCTGCTCTTCATACTGCCTCCGGGCGGCTTTATCTGCCTCGGTCTCCTTATGGCGTTGGTGGGAGCCATACGCCGCAAGGCTGAGAAAAAATAATTTTGAAGTAAAGTGTTGTGGTGGAAGGTGTTGTGGATTTGTGAAAAATTTTTTTGATATTTTTTGGCACTTTTTGCCTTCGAGAAGTCTCTTATAGTCAAAACAACAAATACTGGAAATATGAAAAAAGCGATTTTGATAGTGATGCTGGTTCTCGCGGTTGCCATGTCGGCCAACGCACAGACTCGTGACTGCCGCCAGATAGTGCTGCCGCATGTGGCCTACAATCAGGCTGTTCTCGACGCCATGCCTCAGGAAAAGGTGTCGTGGTACTGCCGTTTCTCGGCCAACGCCTTCTTCGAGGCCGACACGCTGCCAACGGGTGCGGCGGTGTACGACATCAGCGCATTGACAAGCGTGCAGTCGGGCAACACATTGTCGCAGAGCTTTGTGGTTGACTTGGAGACGCTGAGCTATTACGCCTACAACTTCTGGGATTTTCAAGGCATGAACCCTGAGCAGACCGTATACTTCAGGACCCCGTCGTCACGCCACCCGTACCTCGGCGTATATTCGGTGCAAGAGACGTTCATCCGCACCGACGGCGGCACTGGAACCCATTGATATAGAGCTGAGGAGTTAAGTAATAAGTATTGATTAAAAACACAAAAAGGTAATACCATGATAAAGAGACTATCGTTGACAGTGTTTGTATTGGCGTTGACAGTTACGCAACTGTGGGCGCAGGGTGGCACGCAGACCACCAAGCTCAACGCAGCCAATAACGGTACTACGGTGAACTTTACCCCGGCAACGGGCTTTATATTGTCGGACGACGACGCTGGCGACAGCCGCGGACGCTACTCGCGCAACAAAGACTACCGTATCACCGTGTGCGGTACGTGCCAAAGCCCGTTCCGTCTGGGCTTCACGTTCAACCAGTTCGACGTGGCTCCAGGCGACACCTTGTTTATATACGACGGCAACAGCATCAACGCGCCTATCCTGGCGGCAGCCAACAACAACAACTCCATCATCTTCCGTACCTTCTTCACCTCGAACCTCAACACCACGGGCTGCCTCACGCTGCGCTTCAAGACCAACGCCGACACGGCCATTGGTACAGGCTTCCTTATGAACGTGGACTGTGCCTATCCGTGTGAGCTGATAACTCCGGTGATCGAGGAGACCTATTACAAACAGCTCGACGGCGTGGTTACAGAGACGCGCAGGATGAGCGACTACACAGAGTACGACACCGCCATGAACATCAGCGAGACGGGCGACACCACACTGGATATAACCGGAACGGTTTATCACGGCGCCACGCTGTGCTACGGTGAGTGCCTGATGCTGAAAGCCCACGGCGTGTACAACCACGACTACGGCGCGTATAATCCCGAAGACGCAACCACCACTTTCCGCTGGGACTTCGGTAACGGCGACACCCTGGTGGGTGTGGGTGCTGCGGCTATGACGGGCGTGGTGTGCTACCGTTCGGTTGACTGCTACGACGTGATGCTCTCTTTGACCGACTCGGCAGGGTGCGAATCGACGACCTCGGCGACGATACGAGTGCGTCTGGCTCAGAATCCCATCAAGACGATTTACGACCTTGCCAACATCTGCAACAACGACTCGCTGATGGTGGATGCGAGCTACGGTAGCACGTCGACTATCACGCTGGCGCCTATTGCGGCCAGCACGGTGGTGTCGAAGACCAACCCGGCTAAGACCTTCATACCCGACGGTCCCAACTGCCCGGTGACATGCTATCAGGCTCCTGTGACCTTCAATGAGTTCCCGCGCGGACGCTCCGTTCAGAGCAAGGACGACATCTGCTCCATCTGCGTCAACTACGAGCACGAGTTCATGGGCGACTATGAGCTTTCCATTATCTGCCCCACGCAGCGCAAGGCGGTGTTGAAATACAAGAACACACCCACCGGCATGCCTTCTGGCACCGGCCAAGGCAGCGGAACCTTCACGGGCTATCCCTATGGCGGCAACAGCCACCATACCTACGATACATCGCCCACGTGCGACTCGCTGAGCAATATGTACGGCGACGGTCTGGATTACTGCTTCTCGCGTAATGGCCAGTACACCCTCGTTACGGGTTCGCTCGCCGGCGACGCAGCCGCAGTTCCGGTGTCGAACAACTACCTCGGCCACACCGGAACGGCTCCGACATTTATAGACCAGGTGACGCATACGTTCATCACCATACCGGCTCCGTACCGTCAGGCAGGACAGACCTGCGGCACAATATCGTTCAGCACCAAGCACCCGAGCGACCACGCCAACAAGCTGGATTACTACTTGCCGGCCGACGACTTCTCGCAGCTGGTGGGCTGCCCGCTCAACGGCCAGTGGAATATCGAGATATGCGACACATGGGGCTCTGACAACGGCTGGGTGTTCAACTGGTCGCTCGACATCTGCGGTATCAGCTCGGGCGCCGGCTGCCACTACCAGGTGGCTCTCGACACCATTATATGGACTCCCGACTCGAGCTACGGCGACTACGACCTGGGCCATTACCGCGGTGCCATTGTCCGTAGCGCTGGACACGACAACATCCACTACGTGCTGACTCCCGACACTGCCGGCACATTCCCCATCAGCGTGCGCCTTATCGACGAGTTCGGCTGTATATGGGATACCGCTACCAAGATTACGTCGACCTGGACCCCCGAGCCCGACCTCGGCATGGACCGCCTGATATGCGATGTGGAGTATGCCATTCTCGACGCCAAAGACCGCCACACACCCTACTGCAACTACTACTACATGTGGGAGCCCACGGGCAGCAACCACGACACCATACACACGCTTACGAGCATCGGCAGCTCGACGATGTACACCGTTGCAGTGTACAACGAGATGAACAACCTGCGCTGCGAGGCGCGCGACTCGGTGAGGGTCAACGTCAACAGGCAGCCGATACCCAACTTCGACCCGGGCGTGTTCCCGCTCGAGGGCTGCGAACCGTTCACCATCAACATCACCAACACGTCGCAGTACGGCAACAGCTTCCGCTGGGAGTTTGGCGACGGCAGCGTGTCGTACGAGGAGAACCCCGTGCACTCCTACTCGGCCGGTACCTACGGCTTCAAGTTCTTCGTAACCACCGACGCGGGCTGTCAGGACTCGCTGGTGTACGAAGACCTGGTCACGGTGTACTCCAGCCCTGCGGCGCGCTTCTCGTGGGATCCTGTGAACCCTACGGTGCTGCATCCCAAGGTGCATTTCATCAATCAGACCGAGCCGCAGACGGACGACAACATCTACTACTGGGAGATACAGTACGACAAGAACAACCGCCTGTCGTACCACACGCTTACCGACGTGAACCCCGAGTTTGAGTGGTACTCGGTCAACGGCGAGGA
>JAGCUZ010000041.1 GCA_017962615.1 Bacteroidales bacterium
GGCTTCACGGGTGCCGTGGTTGACGCAGAGGGCGTTCTTACAGTGACTTACGACCGCATGGAGCAGGCCGGAGCCCGCAACGACGACAAGGTGCACGTGTTCGTGTACAACGCCACCGAGGGCACGGGCCTGCTGCTTGCCACCGCCGAGCGTCGCGCCCGCCGCGTAACGGCTTTGCTGCCCGACGGTTGGGCCGAGGAGGAGCTGCACGTGTACGGCTTCGTGGAGAATCGCGACGGCAACTGCTCGCGCAGCAGTTACATCGCCCTCGGCACCACCACCGAAGAGCCTGTGGAAGAACCCGTTGCCACCAACGCAACGGAATCGGAACCCTCCTCAACCAAGTCGGCAAAGGCTGCCGCATCGAAGGCCAAAGCCTCCAAGCCGCCCAAGCGACGAAAGGCTAAACGGTAGTGACTGCGGCTTTGCCTCGGAGCAAAAAAGTTTGAACATCGCAACGATTTGTGTATATGACGGTTGTACGGAAAACAGCCGTCAATGTCGACTTTTTTTATTGAATAGTTGTATTTAGATTCCACTCTATCGGAAAAAAAACGTAAATTTGCAGTGACAATAAACAATATATCATGAGAAAGAAAAACGTACTTTTTGCGCTCATAATGACAAGCATAGGGCTGTCGTGCCTGACGGCCTGCGGGTCGTCGAAAAGCGGCGATGGCGACACGGTGGTCATCGACAGCGTAGCTTTCGACATCAAGGTGTCGGACGAATACCAGGACATCTTTGCCGATACCGACGACGAGACGGCGCAGCCCGAGGAGGCCGTAGAGGAGACTCCCAAGCCGCAGACGTCGGCCAAGGCTGCCGGCGGCAAACGCGAGAAGCTCTACATATCGGGCTTCGGCGCCAACGGCGAGGTGTGGGGCACCGTGACGATGCAGGGACGCACCGGCAAGGGCACCATCCACGACGCGCTGGAGAACACCCTCTCCATAACCTGCACGCGCGACGGCAACGAGCTGAACGCCGTCGACCAGAACGGCCGCCACTACACATTCAAGCTTTAAGAAACTGTTTTGACAAAACAGTTTCTAACCGCTTCCGCAGCGGAGCGTGCCGTGGCGACGCCAAAGCTTGGGCGACCGCGGTTAGCGAAGCGGTAACAGACGCATAAAAAAACATCACATATATAATGAAAACCACACAAGAACTACAGCAGATTGCGACGCAGGTGCGCCGCGACATACTACGTATGACCACCAACGCCAAGAGCGGCCACCCTGGCGGCTCGCTGGGCACCGCGGACTGGTTTGTGGCCATGAACTTCAACATCATGGACTTCGACCCACAGCACTTCACCATGAGCGGCGAGGGCGAGGACATGCTCTTCGTATCGCAGGGCCACATAACGCCGGTGATCTACAGCACCATGGCGCGCCGCGGCTACTTCCCCGTGAGCGAGCTGGCGTCGTTCCGCAAGTTCGGCACACGCCTGCAGGGCCACCCCTCGACGGCGCACGGCCTGCCGGGCATACGCATGGCCAGCGGCTCGCTGGGCCAGGGCCTCAGCGTGGGCGTGGGCGCCGCCCTCGGCAAGAAGATGACGGGCGACAAGCACCTGGTATTCACCATGCACGGCGACGGCGAACTGGAAGAGGGCCAGATATGGGAGGCCGCGATGTTTGCCGGCGCCAAGAAGGTGGACAACCTCATAGCCACCATCGACTACAACAACCAGCAGATCGACGCCACGGTTGACGAGGTGATGACCCTCGGCGACCTGAAGGCCAAATTCGAGAGCTTCCTGTGGAAGGTGTTAGTGGTGGACAACGGCAACGACATGCAGCAGGTGCTCGACGGCATGGCGAAAGCCAAGGCCATGAGCGGCCAGGGCGCGCCGGTGTGCGTGATACTGAAGACCAAGATGGGCTACGGCGTGGACTTCATGCAGGACACCAACAAGTACCACGGCTCGGTGCTCAGCGCCGACGACCTGCCCAAGGCCCTCGCGCAACTGCCCGAAACCCTCGGCGACTTCTAACCTATTACGACCTTCGCCAAGGCTCTATTCCAAGAGCCACTTCCATATTGGCCTGACCTCTATAGTCAGGCCATTTTTAGTTTGGATTGTCTGCTCTTCGTTGCGCGTTATTATCAGAGCTTTTTTCAAAGGCTCAAATGCATGTAATTTAGCAAGGGCGTTTATCTCCCTCTGGGCTGTGGGCTGACCGGCAATGCTATGGCATGCCTGTATGGCGGTATGCTCTTCGGGCAGATAGAAATCAACCTCCACATTCTGGCTGTAGAAATACAGGCCGTCGCCGCCGTACCTCTGGTACAGATGTATGGCGCACATGTTTTCCAACAACGAGGCCATGTCGTTGTTAAGGAAGATGTTAAGCAACCCGTTGTCAACGAAATAGTGCTTCTTGATTGTTTCACGTTCGGAGAACTTTGTGGCGTAGTTTGTCAACGAGAACAACAGGCACGAGTCGCGCATGTACCCCACGAAGTCGGTGACAGTATTGGGATAACACACTGTGCCTGTGCTCCTCAACAGATTACTGATACGGTTGTAGGACACAGGCTGCCGCACACTCTCGGCAAGCCTTCGTATTGTGAGGCGCAAAGCGTTCTCGTTTCTTATCTTGTTTCTCACCACAAGGTCGGAAAAGAATATCTTATTGTAGATATCGTTAAGCCACAGACGTTTGGCAACAATCGTGCGCACCTCGGGGAACCCGCCGAAACTAAAGTAATCATTGAAAGCCCGCTCAACCGCAGCTCTCAAAGTGGCACTATGGTCCCAATTGCTGTCGAGCGCAACGCCCAAACTGCCAAGATATTCACTGAAAGAGAACGGGTACACATAACGCGTCCAATACCTGCCGCCAAGCGTTGTGGCGATATCGCGTCCGAGCATCTTGGCATTGCTGCCGGTGATAAACACCTGATATTTCTGGTTGGCAAGACGCCGCGCAAAATGCTCCCACCCTTCCACATTCTGTATCTCGTCGAAGAAAAGCAGCGGTTTGCCCTCATGCATGGATGCGTAGGCCTGAAGGATATGGTCGAGCTCGTCGGCTTTCATCATGTTTAACCGCTCATTGTCGAAATTCAAGTACACAATCCGGCCAATGTCACACCCTTCACGCAGCAACTGCTGTATACGCTGGTATATCATATACGATTTGCCACACTGCCGGACACCGACAAACACATAATTACCAAATTCCTCATATTCCGCAGGCCTGTTATACAACTCTATTCTTGGTATAACATCCTGACCCTCACGTATTATATCACATAAAACCTGTTTATCCATATCGAAAAATGTTTTTGCAAAGATACACATTTTTTCATTACCAATGCAAAGTTTTGGCTAAATATTTTCATTAGTAAAGCAAAGTTTTGGCTAAATATTTTCATTGGCAGAGCAAAGAACGACAGAAATCACATAACAAAAGCGAAGCACTTTGGGGTGCTCCGCTTACTTATTTTAATAAGGTACGTGTGAGTCGCGCTACTTGATGAGGAAGGCGAACTCGTTGAAGTTCTTGAGGGCGATGCCGGTACCACGGGCGACGGCACGGAGGGGGTCGTCGGCGATGTGCACCTTGAGACGTGTCTTGGACGAGATGCGCTGGTCGAGGCCGCGCAGCAGTGCTCCGCCTCCGGCGAGGTAAATGCCGGTCTTGTAGATGTCGGCTGCCAGCTCGGGGGGCGTAGCCGAGAGGGTGTCGAGGATGGCCTGCTCGATACGCGTGATGGACTTGTCGATGGCGTGGACCACCTCTTTGTAGTTGACCAATATCTCCTTGGGCAGACCCGTGAGGAGGTCGCGGCCGAGGGTGGCATGCTCCTCGGGCGGGTTCTCGAGCTCGCTGACGGCGGCGCCGACACTGATCTTGACCTGCTCGGCGGTGCGCTCACCGATGACAATGTTGTGCTGTTTCCTCATGTACTCGACGATGTTCTCGTTGAACTCGTCGCCGGCGATACGTATGGAGTTGTTGCAGACGATGCCGCCGAGGGAGATGACGGCGATTTCGGCCGTACCGCCTCCGATGTCGACAATCATGTGGCCGTAGGGTTCAAGCACGTCGATGCCGATACCTATGGCCGCGGCCATAGGCTCGTGGATAAGGCGTATCTCCTTGGCGCCGGCCTGCTCGGCCGACTCGAGGACGGCACGTTCCTCGACGTTGGTGATACCCGACGGGATGCAGATAACCATACGGAGAGCCGGGGGCATGAAGCTGCGGCTGACGTTGGCCGCCTTGATGAGCTCGCGGATGAGGTGCTGCGCCATCTCGAAGTCGGCGATGACGCCGCCCTTGAGCGGGCGGATGGTCTCGATATTCTTGTTGTCGGTCTTGCCGACCATGACCTGCGCTTTCTTGCCCACGGCGGCAATCTTGCCGGTGTTCTTGTTGACTGCCACGATAGATGGTTCGTCGATAACCACCTGGTCGTTGTATATCACGATGGAGTTGGCGGTGCCAAGGTCCATAGCGATTTCCTTGTTGAATAATGAAAAGAGGCCCATTGGGATGAATTTTGCTGTTAAGTTATACGCAATAAACCGAAAAAGGTTACAAAATATGCATTAATGTTTGAAATGACGGATGCCTGTTATGGCCATGCCCATGCGGTTTTTCTCGCAGTAGTCGATGGAATCCTGATCGTGGATGGAGCCGCCGGGGTGAGCCACCGCAGCGATGCCCGCGTCGTGGGCAATCTCGACGCAGTCGGGGAAGGGGAAGAAGGCGTCGCTGGCCATGACGGCGCCGTTGAGGTCGAAGCCGAAGGCGCGGGCCTTGGCGATGGCCTGTTTGAGGGCGTCGACGCGCGAGGTCTGGCCCGTGCCGCTGGCGTATAGCTGACGGTTCTTGGCCAGCACTATGGCGTTGCTCTTGGTGTGCTTGACGAGGATGGTGGCGAAAGCCAAATCCTCAGCCTGCGAGGGAGTTATCGGGGTGGAGGTAACACTCTTCTGCATGTCGGCGGCGGTGGGCACGGTGGTGTCCTTGTCCTGCACGAGGACGCCGTTGAGGACGCTGCGGAAGAGCTTGTCGTGCGTTGCGAAGCCTTTGCGCTTCAGAATGATGCGGTTCTTCTTCTGACGCAGTATGTCGAGGGCCTCGGGCTCGTAGTCGGGGGCTATGCATACCTCGAAGAATATCTTGTGCATCTCGGCAGCCACCGAGGGGGTGACGGTCTTGTTGGTGATGAGGATGCCGCCGAAAGCGCTGACGGGGTCGCCGGCAAGGGCGGCGCTCCACGCCTCGTCGAGCGTGGAACGGCAGGCCATGCCGCAGGCGTTGTTGTGCTTGAGGATGGCGAAGGCGGTGTCGTTGCCGAAGTCGTCAATAAGCGCGCAGGCGGCGTCGATGTCGCCTATGTTGTTGTAGGATATTTCTTTGCCGTTGAGCTTGTCGAAGCAGGCGTCGAGGTCGCCGAAGTAGTAGCCTTTCTGGTGGGGGTTCTCGCCGTAGCGCAGCACGGTGCTCTTGTTGAAGCTCTTGCGGAAGGCGGGCAGCTGCTCTGTCTCGTTGAAATGCGAGAAGATGGCGCTGTCGTAGTGCGAGCTGACGCCGAAGGCGTAGGTGGCGAAGCGGTGACGGTCCTCGAGGGTGGTGGCGCCGTCCTGCGAAGTGAAGAGGCTGAGGAACTCGGCGTAGTGGTCGACAGAGGGCACGATGACGACATCCTTGTAGTTCTTGGCACCGGCACGGATGAGCGAGATGCCGCCGATGTCGATCGTCTCGATGAGATCGTCCTCGGAGGCGCCGCTGGCCACGGTCTGCTCGAAGGGATAAAGGTCGACGATGACGAGGTCGATTTCGGGAATCTCGTACTCCTTGAGCTGCTCGCCGTCGCTGAACATGTCGCGGCGGCTCAGTATACCGCCGAACACCTTGGGGTGCAGCGTCTTGACGCGGCCGCCGAGGATAGACGGGTAGCCCGTGAGCGACTCGACCTTGACGGCTTCGACGCCGAGGCCTTCGATAAAACTATAGGTGCCACCCGTTGAGTAGATGGTCACTCCTTGAGCATTGAGGGCCTTGATGATTGGTTCGAGGCCTTCTTTGCTATAGACAGAGATGAGAGCATTTTTGATTTTCCTGGACTCCATAATTATGATATTTTATATTGATTAGCAACGCAATAGAGTGTATTGCGCTGTTTTTTTCACTTTACAAAGTTACTTTTTTTTATTGAATTTCTCTAAACAAACGAATAAAAAACGTATTTTTGTACTTTATAAAAAGCGGGCCCAACGCCGCCAAGGCCGCCACAAGTTGTTGCATGTGCGGACATTGTACGGCGACAGAGCCTGCCTAAAATAAAGATTGGAAAAATGAAAATAGAGTTTTTGGGGGCGACCCGCGAGGTGACAGGCAGCAAACACCTCATCACGACAAAGAAGGGATTGAAGATACTCCTCGACTGCGGCATGTACCAAGGCAAGGGTCTGGAGACCGATGCCATGAACCGCGACCTGGGCTTCGACCCCGCCGAGATTGACTTCCTCATCCTGTCGCACGCCCACATCGACCACTCGGGCCTGATACCTTACATACACACGCTGGGCTTCAACGGCACGATACTGTGCACCCCCGCCACACGCGACCTGTGCGCCATCATGCTTGCCGACGCCGGACGCATACAGGAGGCTGATACCCACACCTTCAACAAGAAACGTGCGGCGCAGGGGCTACCCGCCGTCGACCCGATATACACCCTGGCCGACGCGCAGGCCTGCATGGGCAACTTCATCAGCATACCGTACCACAAGAAGTTCTGCATAGAGGGCGAGGTGACGGTGGAGTTCTTCGACGCAGGCCACATACTGGGCAGCAGCTGCGTGAGGCTCGAGATAAAGGAAGGACGCCGCACCATAACGCTGGGCTTCACCGGCGACGTGGGACGCTACGACAAGCATATACTCAAAGACCCCGAGCCGTTCCCGCAGGTGGACTACCTCATCATGGAGTCGACCTACGGCGACCGTCTGCACGAATCGCTCAACAACGCCGAGCAGGAGCTGCTCATGGCGGTGCTCGACACCTGCACCAAGAAGAAGGGCAAGCTCATCATACCCAGCTTCGCCATAGGCCGTGCGCAGGAGATAATCTACGCGCTCGACCGCCTGGAGCACGCCAAGCTGCTGCCCGACATCGACGTGTTTGTTGACAGTCCGCTGAGCGTGAGCGCCACCAACATCATGCGCCTGCACACCGAATGCTTCAACGACGACATAGCCAACTACACGAAGACCGACCCCGACCCCTTCGGCTTCGACCGCCTGCATTACATACAGTCGGTTATGGCATCCAAGGCCCTCAACGTGAGGCACAAGCCCTGCGTAATCATCTCGGCCTCGGGCATGATGGAGGCCGGACGCGTGAAACACCACATAGCCAACCACATAGAAGACCCGTCGACGACCATCCTCTGCGTAGGCTACTGCGAACCCAGCACGCTGGGAGCCAAGATAATGCGCGGCGACAAGACGGTGTCGATATTCGGCCGACCGTACAACGTGCGCTGCGAGCTGCGCCGCATCGACGCCCTCTCGGGACACGGCGACTACAGCGAGCTGATAAAATACATAGGCTGCCAGAACAAGCGCAAACTGAAGAAGATATTCCTCGTGCACGGCGAAGAGCAGACCCAGCTCAACTTCAAGGAGACGCTGAACCGCGAAGGCTGGAAGAACGTCGAAATACCCGCCTTCAGGGAGGTGGTGGAGATATAATCCCTGCCCTACCCTGCCAATCCTCAACAACTCAAGCAACTAACAAAAGAAAAGACCACTTATGATAACATTCATCATTGCCGTCGTCCTACTGCTTTTAGGATATTTCGTATACTCCAAGTTCATTGAGCGTCTGCTTGCCGTAGACCCCAAGAGGTCCACGCCGGCCGTGGCCCATCCCGACGGGGTGGACTATGTGCCCATGAAGCCGTGGCGCATCTATCTGATACAGTTTCTTAACATTGCAGGCGTTGGACCCATCTGCGGCGCCATCATGGGGGCGCAGTTCGGCACGGCGTCGTTCCTATGGATAGTCTTCGGCAGCATCTTTGCCGGAGCCGTGCACGACTTCGTGGCAGGCTTCATATCGCTGCGCCACGACGGAGCCTCGCTGCCCGAGATACACGGCCGCTACCTGGGACCGCACACCAAGCTGATTATGCGCATCTTCACCGTGGTGCTGATGATACTGGTGGGCGCGGTGTTCGTCAACACCCCCGCCGTGCTGCTCAACAACAACTTCACCCCCAGCTGGAACATTTTCATCTGGGTAGGCATTATATTTGCATACTACCTGATTGCCACCCTGTTGCCCATCGACAAGCTGATAGGCAAGATATACCCCGTCTTCGGCATACTGCTGCTGGCCATGGCGGTGGCCATAGTGGTGGCCTTCGCCATCTACCAGCCCGCCATCCCCGAGGTGTGGCAGGGGCTTGAGAACCGGCATCCCGCCGCGGCGCACAACCCCATATTCCCCATGATGTTCATATCGATAGCATGCGGAGCCATTAGCGGCTTCCACGCCACGCAGAGTCCGCTGATGGCACGCTGCATGGTGAACGAGAAGCAGGCACGCCCCATATTCTACGGAGCCATGATTACCGAAGGCGTTGTGGCGCTCATCTGGGCTGCCGCCGCCACGGTGTTCTACCACGACCCCATGCTGGCAGCCAAGACCATAGGCCCCGAGGGGCATCCCCTTGGCGGCAACGCCATGGTGGGCGTCATAGCCAACGAGTGGTTCACGCCGGTCATTGCCACCATCTGCATACTGGGCGTGATTAGCGCCGCCGTGACAAGCGGCGACACCGCGCTGCGCTCGGCACGCCTCATCGTGGCCGACTTCATGCATGTCGACCAAAAGCCCATACCCAAGCGGCTGCTGGTGGCACTGCCCATCTTCCTGCTTGCGGCGGCGCTGCTGGTGTTCTCGCTGGCCAACCCCGCGGGCTTCGACTACATCTGGCGCTACTTCGCATGGAGCAATCAGGTGCTGGCAACCATAACGCTATGGGCAATCACCGCGTACCTCTTCTGGCGCAGCAAGCCATATATCGTCACCCTTGTGCCCGCGCTCTTCATGACCATGGTCACAGCCAGCTTCCTTTTCGTTGCCGAGAAAGAGGGCCTCTGCTCCCTCCTGCCGCGCCGGGCAGGCTATGCCCTGGGCGGCGCCGTCACCCTGCTGGCCTACGCCCGCTTCGTGCAGTGGACGCATCCGCGCACCTCCTCCAACGGCGGCACCAAGACGGAGCAGCGCGCCGAGGCGGCAAAAAAAAGAGGCCTCGACACAATAGACGGACAATAACGCCGTTATTATACTTGGCGGCGTTGGTACATATTGTATAACAGCCCCAATATCAGCAAATCACAACAATAAAATAAACTATAGAAACAATCCCTAATAATGATGAAGACAAAACTCATTGCGTTCACTTTAATGGTTTTAGTGGCCGGGATGGCCGTTGCAGGCGGCAAGCCGCGCAAGAACTCACGCGCCGAGATGGGCCTGCACGGCGACGTCATCTACGTCATAGAGTACACCTATAACCTCCATAGCGGCCGCAACGGAGGCCGGCAGCTCATCTGCATAGACTCCATAACCTTCGACCGCCGAGGCAATTATCAGGACAAGATACGCCGCAAGGACGGCGAGTATATCTACTACTCGTACTATTTCGACGTTAACGGCTACGCCCTGGGCTGGAACGAGTACGACAAGGCCAACGTGCTGCAGGGCCGCACCGCCTACCTCAACGACCGCAACGGCAACCGCACGGAACGCACGGTATACATGATGGAGCGCATGACCAAGAAAGAGACCATGCGCTACGAGAACAACCGCCTGGTCGAAGAGCAGCACTACGCCGCCGACGGCACCCCGACGGAACGCCGCCTCTACAAGTACGACAATGCCGGCAACAACACCGAGATGGAGTTCTACAACTCCAACGGCGACCTCATGCAACGTTATGTCTACAAGTACGACTCCCGCGGCAACCGCATAGAGTGGCGCTTCTACGATGCCGACGAGTTTCTCGTGGCCCTCACCACCTACTACTATGACGACCACGACAACGTCATAGAGGTCAGCTCGTTCAACTATGACGAGCACCTCAACTGGAAGCACAGCTACGTGTACGAGTACGACGAGGACGACAACTGGGTGCGCCAGACCATCTACCGCAACAACAGCCCCTATCAGGTGATAGAGCGCGAGATAGCGTTCCCCGTAGAGTGACCCAACCATGGACATGCCGCAAGTAAGCTCTTTCTACGGAATAATTATCTTCATGAACTTTAACGACCATGCGCCGGCGCATTTCCACGCATGGTACAATCATGGAGAATACAAGGTGTCGGTCGACATCAAGAGCGGTGTGGTTACAGGCAAGATGCCTGGACGAGCCTTGCGCATGATACTTGAGTGGCTTGACATTCACCGCGATGAACTTATCGAGAACTGGGACAAGACAAGGAACGGCTCTTTACCCGACAAAATAGCACCCCTGAATTAACCAATGGATACATTCTTGGAGATAACAAAGGCCAAATATCTCGGCGACTACCGTATACGCCTGTGGTTCAACAACGGCGAGATTCGTGTGGTCGACCTTGACGACAGCCTTGACAGAGGAGTCTTCACTCAGTTGCGCGACAAGAGTTATTTCCAGCGTTTCAGCATCCCGTTCAATACCATCGAATGGGAGAACGGGGCCGACTTTGCACCCGAATACCTCTACGAGCACGGCGTGCGCCCCGACGACGCCGACGAAGAGTCGCCCCTACCCTGCGCAGCCGAAGAGGGTGCCGTGTACGGCTCGGCCGCTATAGCCTAAACAGCTCATTCTTATCATTGTCGTTATGAGGAAAGCGTCAAGACTTCTCCCCGGCCGAGATGCCCGCCGGCATTATCGCGGACTAATCATAAGCCTCGGCCTGTGCGCATTGCTAACCTTTGGGGCCTGCAAAGGCGGCACCGCAGCAGTGCAAGACACCACAAACCACGACTGGGCCGAAGATGTACACATCGACAGCGACAGCACGGTATACGTCCTATTCTTCTGGTCGCATAAATATATCGAGCACGTACTGCACGAGATGGAAGCCGAAGGCGACAGCGCAGGCATCGACGATTTATACATTGCGATGGACGACATGGTGTGGTACGAAGCCATGTGCCGCGAATGGCTGGAGGAACAGGGCTCTACGTATTACGAGACTGATGCAAGCAAGGCGGTCTACTATCGCGGCGGGGTGTTCCGCACCAAGGAAGAGTCCGACTGGGGGGTGCTTGTCGTCGAGCCCGGCAAAGAGCCAGTCTTTATGGACTACTTAAACTTCATCTGGACAGCCCATCCGAGCGAAAACATCGGCCCGCAACAGCAGGTACCGCAGCAGCCGTAAGCATCTAATACAGTAACCGACAAACCTTTACAAACCCCGTTGGCAACGTTGCGCCAACGGGGTTTTGTTTCCACATGCGCCCAATTCAGCCCCCGCCCGTGCCATCCCGTCCCCTCGCCACGCCCACTTCCCAACCGGGATAAATAGTAGAGAAAAACTACAGA
>JAGCUZ010000042.1 GCA_017962615.1 Bacteroidales bacterium
ATATCAACATCTTACACAGCAAAAAGCAATCATTTTAAAAACCGTTCAACATGCCGATTTTGGCATATAGAACGTAAATCGTAAGTATATAGTTGATAAGGAGTTGGTGGGACCAACTCTTTACCATCTCTATACCTTCTATATATGAACCCTATATTTACATTGGTTTAGGGGTGAAAAATGGGTGGAAATGGACTGGGAATGGCACCCGTCGTGACACATGAGAAGCTGACAGCACCCGTACACAGCCCCGGCGGGGCTGACCCTCAATAACCCCGCATAAGCGGAGCGCAGTGTGGGGTATGGCGATGTCCTCTCTCATCTGCGTGCAGGATGCACGCGCCCTCGAACCGAGCCAGATATATATGTATGTAGTGGTATATGTCGCCCTGTAGGATGTATCGGAGCACCGACTGACTACCAAATAATAAGACTGCCACCATCTGCACGGACTGCTGTAACGAGAGCGCGTTTCTCCGAAACGCATGTACATCCTATACTTGAAGTCCCCAGACTGCGCTTCGCTTGTCAGGGGTTACTGAGAGCACGTGCCGCTGGCACGTTTATAAACGCTGGCATGTCGCGACCTATTCGGCAAGCATGCGACAGCCCTCAACTTCACCCCAATTCTCCAAATTACATATAAATTTGGTGATTCTATTCACCAAATTCTATATAAATTTAGTGATTTCATTCACCAAATTACATATAAATTTGGCGAATACAAAATAAATTTGTATCTTTGCAAATGCAAATTGCTATTGGTGGAGTTACTTATAGATTAATAGTTATGGCAACAAAAGTGTTATTCTCGCTGTCGTCGCTCGACAGGCTGCTAAGGGGTGAGGCTTACAATGGCGCAAGGTTTATCATCTTGCTCGATGAAAATACCTACAACCTCTGTATGCCAATACTCTTGAACCGCCTCAAGTCGCTGGAGGACGCTGAGTTTTTCGAGGTGCCGGCAGGTGAGTCGTGCAAGCGTATGGCCACGGCCATGCAGCTATGGGACATGATGCTGGAAGAACGCGTCGACCGCAACGCAGTGATAATCAACCTTGGCGGTGGCAGTATCTGCGATCTTGGCGGCTTTGTCGCCGCAGGCTATAAACGGGGCATCCGTTATATCAATGTGCCTACCACGCTGGTGGCCATGGCCGATGCAGCCATAGGCGGCAAGACGGCTGTCGACTGGGAGCTGCACCCGCATGGTGATGCCGTGCCTCCGCTGCTGCTGAAGAACCAGATAGGCTTTATGTACCACGCCGATGCCGTCTGTATCGACACTGTTTTCCTGAAAAGCCTCGACGAACGGTCGACGGTGAGTGGATGCTTTGAAATGCTTAAAACCATGGCACTTGCATCGCCCGATGACTATAGGGACATGCTCGACGACGGGCTGCGCTCAGTAAAACCGTCGCAGCTGAAGGAGTGCGTGAGGATAAAACAGGCGGTGGTCAAGGCTGACCCCAACGAGCACGGCCTGAGGCGTATACTAAACTTCGGCCACACCTTCGGCCATGCCATAGAGCTGTATGGCTGCGACAAGGGGCAGAACCTCACGCATGGCTGCGCCGTGGGTGTAGGCATGTTGTGTGCCATATACCTGTCGGTACGTAAGTTGGGGTTCGACAACGGTGAGTATACGCGCTACGGCGCTTTGCTTACCGAGGTGCTGCATCGCTGCGGTTATGAATTGCCTCGTTACAGCCTGCGCGATGCCGAGGCTCTGCTGGCATACATGCGCCACGACAAGAAGAATGCCGATAACGAAATCCGCTGCGTGTTGCTCAAAAACTTGGGTGAGCCTGTGATTGACGTGACTGTAGGCGATATGGAGATTCGCGATACGTTCCTCTCCTTACGCGGTAACAGCTGAGTTGCTGTTGCTGCCGTCGGTGGCGGCATCGCCGTCTTTGTCGGGCGAGAATGCCCCCAATTGCCGCAGATGCAGGAAATAATAGGCAATGAACAGCGCCGTAATCATTATATCGCCAAGGGCCAGGTAGGCTTTGCCGAGGAACAGCACCGTAACTATCAGTACTAGTATCTGAGCCAGCGTGTAGCAATGGAAACCGCTTTTGCGCAGGTTCCACATGAGGATTGTGCCTATGAACGACAAGGCGTAAAGCAAGGCGCTCAGCAGGCAGTACACCGTGGGGAGCTTGAAGAACATGTCGTAGGCGTCGTACATAGTGGGCATGGTCTGCTGTACTTGCTGCAGCATCTGCACCTTGAAGGATTCGGGCAGCACGCCGAGCATCAGGTACGACAGGAAACTGCATCCAGAGCCTATCATGCTTAGAACCAAAACAATGCGTAACTGTATTTTGTAGCTGCGCAGTTTGGAGTCGTCAGTGGTGTTCATGGTGTGTTGTGTGATAGAGCGATTGGGTGTCAGTGCTTTATATTGGTGCACTCGCTTAGGAACTTAGCCATGGTGACTTGCAGCTTTTGCGCCTCTTCGGCGGCACGCTGCGCAAAGTCGGTGCCGTTGGAGGCGTATATTATGCCGCGCGATGAGTTGACAAGGAGTCCGCAGTCGCGGTTAAGACCGTGGCGGCACACCTCCTCAAGACTTCCGCCCTGGGCACCAACGCCAGGCACAAGCAGGAAACTATCTGGCACTATGGCTCGTACGCTGTCGAGCATGTCGGCCTTGGTGGCTCCCACCACATACATCATGTTGTCGGGATTGCCCCACTGCTGCGACTTGCGGAGCACCGACTCGAAGAGCCGTGCGCCATCCTCTTTGTTTTCAATATATTGAAAGTCGTAGGCTCCTTTGTTTGAGGTCAGTGCCAGCAGTATGGTCCATTTGTTGGGGAACGATGTGAACGGCGTTACTGAATCTTCGCCCATATAAGGCGCAATCGTCATGGAATCAAAGCCGAAGTCGCCCTCTTGGTCAAGAAATGCTTTGGCATATTGCTGCGAGGTGTTGCCTATGTCGCCGCGTTTGGCATCGGCAATGGTGAATACGGACTTGTCGAGCGAATGGAGGTAATCCATTGTCTTCTTGAGCTGTATGAGCCCTTTTATACCCATGCTTTCGTAGAAGGCAAGGTTGGGCTTGTAGGCTACGCAGTAGTCTATGGTTGCGTCGATTATGGCTTTGTTGAAAAGAAACACGGCATCGCTCTCGTTCTTGAGGTGTGCAGGTATCTTGGCAAGGTCGGTGTCAAGCCCCACACAGAGGAACGACTGCCGTTGACCGATAAGTTGTATGAGCTCGCTTCTTTGCATGGTATGTGGTTGTTATAATGTCAGTTTGTGGAATTGTTCGGTTAGTTGTCCCGGCTTGATGCCGTCAAGGCTCTCGTCGGCGACAATGTTGCCGTGGTGGATGATGATAGCCCTCGAGCACATCGCCTCCACCTCCTGCATGATATGGGTCGACAGCAGCACTATTCTGTCTTTGCCCACTTTGCGTATCAGGTTGCGTACTTCCTCTATCTGGTTGGGGTCCAGACCAGTGGTGGGCTCGTCGAGAATAAGGATTTTGGGCTCGTGGATTAATGCCTGGGCCAGTCCCACCCGCTGACGGTAACCCTTTGACAGCATGGCTATCTTCTTGTTTGCCTCGGGCTCGAGTCCGGTGATATGTATTATCTCCTCAACACGTTGTTTCGCATTGGGAATGTTATATATACCTGCTATAAACCGCAGGAACTCGCGGATGTACATCTCGGTGTACAACGGGTTGTGCTCGGGCAGGTAACCTATTGAACGCCTTATCTCCAAGGTGTCGTCCAATATGCTGTGTCCCAGTATTAATGCGTCACCCGAGGTTGGGGGGATGAAGCAGGTGAGGATTTTCATGAGCGTAGACTTGCCGGCGCCGTTGGGCCCCAGCAGTCCTACAATCTCACCCTCTCTGATTGTGAAGTTGATGTTGTTCAGCGCGTACTGCTCGCCGTATTTCTTGGTTATACCCTTGATTTCTATCATTTGGTATAGTTTATTAATATCCCATGTCGCGGGCTTGCTGTATGCTTATGCGCTGGCCGCGGTAGAAGGCCACGATGAAGGCATCCTGGAATCCCATGTTGCGCATCTCGCTCTGTTTGGGCTTGGCCGCCGAAGTTGTGGTGAAACTGCCCACCGTGTAGCAATAGGCCGAGCCGTTGCGGTACATCTCGTAGCTGCTGACGCCCTTCAGTTCGCGGTCACCTGCCTTCAGCTCCTTGTCGCTGCGCAGGAATTGTATCTTGTATATCACGCGGTCTTGCGAGGCGTTGCTTTTCTGTGTGGCGTTGTTGGCGGGCTTGCTCTGCTGCTGCGGTGTGTTGGCGGCAGGTCGGTCGGCAGCGGCTTGGCTTTGCTCCTCGGCGCGTTGCCGTGCGGCGGCCTCGCGGGCCTCCTGCGAGGGCAGCTCCTGCTTGCGGGTGTCGGCGGGACGCTCAACGATGGGCACCTCCTCGCCGCGCGACACCGCTATGGCGGCATAAAGCGCCTTGTCGAGGATGTTCTGCTGGGCCTTGGCTGAGTCGAGGGCGATTTGCTCGGGCGACGGCTCCGGTGCCGGAGGATTGACGGGCTGTTGCTTTACCTGCTCCTTAGCGGCCTTCTCCTGCGTGCCGCTTTCGGGCTTGGCGGCAGGCTTGTTCTCGGCCGTCTCGGCAGGTGCCGCAGGCTTCGGTGTCTCGGCCACGGCGGCTTCTTCCTTGGGTTCGGCTTTTACTTTCTCAGCCTCTTCTTTAACCTTCTGCGCCGCAGGCTGTTCCTGCGCCTTGGCGGTGCTGTTCTTGGCCGTGGTGGTCTTGTTGGCGCCGTAGCCCGGCAGGTTGATGACGGGCTTCTCGGGCTTCTTCGTGCCCTCTTCGATGGCTTTGTATGTGGCAAAGGCGTTGAAGAGGCTTATCGCTATACGGGCCTGTCCTTCGTCCGACATCATATAGGCTTCCTCTTCGGGGTTGCTTATGAAGCCTATCTCGGTGAGCACAGCGGGCATGGCAGTCTTGTAAAGCACTATGAACTCGGCCTGTTTCACGCCGCGGTCTATGGTGTGCAGATACACTTTGTACTGGTCTTGAATGAATTTAGCGAAATTGAGGCTCTTGTCGAGGTATGCGTTCTGGTACATGGCGAACATAACATAGCTCTCAGGCGAGTTGGGGTCGAAGCCTTGGTAGTCGGAGTTGTTCTTATAGCCCGCCTCGAGGAGTATATCGGCGTTCTCCTTCTTGGCCACGTCCATGTTCGACTTGCTCTGCGACAGACCCATAACGAACGACTCCACGCCTGTGGGACTGCTCGAGGGGCACGAGTTGGCATGTATGGAAAGAAACAGGTCGGCTTTGTTGCGGTTGGCTATACGGGCACGCTCGGCAAGCGTGATGTCGACATCGGTGGTGCGCGTGTAGATGATGTTGACGTCGGGGTAGTTGTCGGTGATAAGTTTGCCGAACTTCAGGGCAACAGACAGTGTGATGTCTTTTTCCTGCGCTTTCTTGCCTATTGCACCGGGTTTGTCGCCGCCGTGACCGGGGTCAATGACAATGGTTTTCACTTTTCCGGGCTCTCTTTTTTGCGAAAAAGTAGGGCAAATTGCGAAGACAAATGCAATAAGCAGGACAAATAAACGTTTCATTCTCAGTAGTGTTTTTTTTGTTTTTGATTATTTGCGCAAATCTTGGTATCTTTGCACAACTTTTGATGCAAAATTACTAACTTTTTATAATGTTAAAATAAACTTTACAGATTATTTATCAACGAGGGATATTTAATAACTTGAATGTGCTGTCGGATAAGATATAACGGGATTATACAACTGATTGTATTGGCGATGGTTATGCTTGTGCCGGCCGCTAAAGTGCGGTCGCAGTCGCTGCTACCCGTATCGCCCAATGCCGTCACCGACGTAATACACTACAAGGCAAAGGATTCCATAGCGTTGGAGGTCAACAGCCGCCGCGCACACCTCTACGGCGAGGGCGACATACTCTACCAGGGGCTCAGCCTTCAAGCCGACAGGGTTAAGGTCGACTTCAACGCCCAGACTCTCCATGCCCACGGCAGCGTCGACAGCGCTGGCCGCACCTTCGGCCGTCCCTTCTTCAAGCAGGACGAAAGCGAGTACAATGCCGACACCATCCTCTTCAACTACAACTCGCAGAAAGGCATCATAAGCGGCGTAATCACCCAGGAGGGCGACGGCTTCCTGCACGGCGACAAAGTGAAGAAAATCAACGACTCAGTGATGTATCTCAACGGCGGACATTACACCACATGCAACTACGCCCATCCTCATTTCGCCATAAACTTCAGCAAGTCAAAGCTCATAACCGGTGACAAGATAGTCACCGGCCCGGCTTACCTCTCCATCGAGGACGTGCCAACGCCGCTGGTGCTTCCCTTTGCCTTCTTCCCGCTCTCCAAAGGGCGCAGCTCAGGCCTCATCATGCCGTCCTACGGATGGATGAATGGTCGTGGATACTACCTGAAAGACGGCGGTTACTATCTGGCACTCAACGACTACGTCGACCTGTCGCTTCTGGGCGAGATATACACCAACCTCAGCTGGACAGCCAACGTCAAGTCGCAGTACTACCGCCGTTACAAGTACCGCGGCTACCTCGACGTGCGCTACGGACGCACCAAAGAGGGAATCAAGGGCGATACCGCTAACTATAATGTCTTCAGTGATTTCAAGATTGCGTGGAAGCACGACCAAGACGCCAAGGCCAACCCCAACAGCCGCTTCTCAGCCGATGTCAACCTCACAAGCCGCAACTACAACAAGAACACCACGGTAAGCAGCGATTACTTCAACGCCACTTCAACGTCAAGCATCTCGTATACAGCGCAGTTGGGACGCTCTTTCAACCTTGCGGCATCGGCCAGAGAGTCCTACAACGTGCGCACCGGGCTGATGAACATTCAGTTGCCGTCGCTCTCCGTGTCGAGCGTAACCTTCTATCCCTTGCGCCGCAAAGTGGCCAGCGGCGGCTACCGTTGGTACGAGAACATATCGTTGTCCTACCAGTTCAACGGCTCCAACAACCTTACGGAGCAGGACAGCAACATATTGAAAAAAAGCACGTTGAACCGTATGCAGTACGGCATACAGCAAAGTGTGCCTATCCAGAGCAGCGTCAAGGTGCTCAAATACTTCAACTGGAACAACTCGGTGAGCTACAACGAGCGGTGGCACTGGACAACCATCAACAAGCACATCGACGAGGCGACGGGTGCCTTGATAATCGACACCGTACGCGGATTCCGCACCAACCGCGACGTCAGCTACACCAGTTCGTTGAGTACCAGAATATACGGTATGTTCAATTTCAAGTATGGCCCCGTCAAGGCCTTCCGTCATGTCATCAATCCCTCCCTGTCGTTCCGCTACCAGCCCGACTTCGGCAGCGCAGCACTCGGCTACTGGAAGCAGTACACCGACACCACAGGCTACGTGCACCGCTACAGCATCTTCGAGCAAAGCCTCTACGGCGGCCCAAGCGACGGACGCAGCGGCCAGATTGCTTTCAGCGTTGGCAACAACGTGGAAATAAAGGTGAAAGCACCAAAAGACACCCTCGGCAACCTGCGCAAGGTGACGCTGATAGAGAACCTCAACCTCAGTATGAGCTACGATATGGCGCGCGACTCGCTCAACTGGTCCGACTTCCTGGTTACAGGCCGCACTACCCTCTTCAAGAACCTCGTGATAAACTACAGCGGCTCGTTTATTCCATATGTCGTTGATACCTTGGGTAATAAGCACAACCAGCTGCTGTGGGAGACCGACCACCGTCTTCTGCGCAGGAGCAATTCCACGTGGGGCGCACAACTGTCATGGAACATGAACAATAGCACGTTCAAGAAGTCCAAGTCCAACAGCCGTCCCTCCAACGGCGGCACCTACATGCCCCCAATCTTCCAGACCCCCTATCACTACAACCCCACAATGATGGTGGGCAGCTACGTCGACTTCTCCGTCCCCTGGAACCTCGCCTTCAACTACACGCTGAGTCGTGTTAGCCAGTACGTTGCAAAGCAGTACAACTTTAAAAACGAAGTGGTGCAGTCGCTCAGCGTCACCGGCAGCCTCAGCCTCACGGCCAACTGGAAGTTCAGCTTCTCAACAGGCTACGACTTCGCCAACAAAGGCATGTCCTACACCTCTATCGACATCTACCGCGACCTGCACTGCTGGGAGATGCGTTTCAACTGGGTCCCCTTCGGTTACTACAAGAGCTGGAACTTCAGCATAAACATCAAAGCCGACTCGCTGAAAGACGTGAAGTGGGAGAAACGCCAACCCTACCAGGACAACCAAGGATACTACACCTATTGACATCATCAATCAAGCAACGGCAACATAACTATGTAAATATTTGATACCATGGATAAACTGTATTATTCTATAACTGAAGTATCGAAGATGCTGGGCGTCAACGCCTCGCTGCTGCGTTTCTGGGAGACCGAGTTCGACTGTCTGCGTCCGCACAAGAACAAGAAAGGCAACCGTAGCTACACCGCCGACGACATCGAGACCCTCAAGAAGATTCTCTACCTCACGCGCGACTGCGGCTTCACCCTCAGCGGTGCCCGCGACCAACTCAAAGCCGTCAACGTCAAAGACGAGAAGATGCAGGTTATCAACACCCTGACATCCATCCGCTCCTTCCTCACCGACCTGAAGGACACCATTTAGTTTCCCACAATCAATCGCGTTCATGGCATTATACCGCCCTCCGGGATGAGCCACTTGGCGACATACATTAGTTGCACCCATACTATCTAAGGTTCGGTTCGAGGGCGCATGCCTTTAGGTACGCGGCATATATTATTGGACGGGGACGGAAGGGGTGTTGGAGGGAATCGGGGGAGATTTTTGACGGAGTTTCGTGAGAATTGAAAAAAATATGTTATATTTGCA
Organism: Bacteroidales bacterium; assembly: GCA_017962615.1. Lineage (GTDB taxonomy): Bacteria > Bacteroidota > Bacteroidia > Bacteroidales > P3 > Colimorpha. The sequence continues at coordinate 8,885 of JAGCUZ010000042.1, forward strand.
ATCTAAAGCATGGGGACCACAAGGGGCTGCACCATGCATATAAATTATTATATTACATTGTATTAATACAAAAATAACAAAACAATAAAAACTAATAATATGGACAAATTTATCACTGTACAGCAGGCTGCTGAAAAGATTCATGACGGAATGACCGTCATGGTGGGCGGTTTTCTCGGAGTGGGAAACCCCATAGCGCTGATTGACGCCCTTGTTGAAAAAGGTGTCAAGGATTTGACGATAATCTGCAACGACACGGCATACCCCGAGGTGGGTGTGGGCAAGCTGATCACCAATCATCAGGTGAAGAACCTCATTGCCACCCATATAGGGACGAACAACAACACCATAGAGCAGATGAACTCGGGCGAGCTGCACGTGACGCTGCAGCCGCAGGGTACGCTGGCCGAGCAGATACGCGCCGCCGGCGCAGGCCTTGGCGGAGTGCTGACGCAGACCGGCCTGGGCACCATCGTTGAGGAGGGCAAGCAGAAGGTGACCGTCGACGGCAAGGAGTACCTGCTTGAGAAGCCGGTGCACGCCGATGTGGCCATCATCGGAGCCATCATCAGCGACGAGAGCGGCAACCTGGTGTTCAAGGGCACCTCGCAGAACTTCTGCCCGCTGATGGCTACGGCGGCCGACATGGTTATCGTGGAGCCGCAGGAGATAGTGAAGACCGGCAGCATCGCTCCCGAGAACGTGAAGACCACGGGTATTTTCGTTGACTATATTATCAAAAAATAAATCACACACGACAATGGCAGTAAAATCCATGCTCCGCGTTCGCATGAGCGCAAAAGACGCCCACTACGGCGGCAATCTGGTTGACGGTGCCCACATGCTGCACCTCTTTGGCGATGTGGCCACCGAGCTTCTTATAATACAGGACGGCGACGAAGGTCTGTTCTGTGCCTACGACATGGTGGAGTTCAAGGCTCCCGTGTACGCCGGCGACTACATCGAGGCCTACGGCGAGATTACCCATGTGGGCAACACCTCGCGCAAGATGAGCTTCGAGGCTTACAAGGTTATCAAGACCCGTCCCGACATCAGCGACAGTGCCGCCGATGTGCTGGAGGAGAAGATACTGGTGTGCCGTGCGTCGGGCACCTGCGTGACACCCAAAGAGTGCCAGCGCAAGAACGCCTAAGACGGCCGTAAAGCGTCGCGACCGGATTGCCACGGCCGCGGCTACCGCCAATACCACCGCAGCGAGACCATAGGGCCTCGCTGCGGTGCTTTATGATACTATGGTGCTCTATGCCTTGCCCGAGGTGCGGACGTCGAGGGCGTTGCGCAGGCCGTTGCCGAGGAGCATGAAGGCAAGGACGAGCAACATGATGGCCAGTCCGGGCAGGAAGGCAAGGTGGGCGTTGTCGAGGAGTATGTAGCCGTAGTTCTCCTTGACCATGCCGCCCCATGAGGGGGTTGGCGGCTGCACGCCAATGCCGAGGAAGCTGAGGCCTGCCTCGAGCAGTATGGCGCTGGCGAAGTTGGAGGCTGCAATGACTATGACGGCGCCGAGACAGTTGGGCAGTATGTGGCGAAAGATGGTGCGCGGCACGCTGTAGCCCAGCGCACGCGCGGCCTCGACGTATTCTTTCTCCTTGATGCCGAGCACCTGCCCGCGCACCACGCGCGCTATGTCGACCCACATGGTGAGTCCCACGGCCACGAAGACCTGCCAGAAGCCTTTGCCGAGGGCGAAGGTGATGGCTATGACCAGCAGCACGGTGGGTATGGACCACACGACGTTGATGAACCACACGATGAGGTTGTCGACCCATCCGCCGTAGTAGGCGGCCAAGGCGCCGAGGGTTATACCTATCAGCAGCGCTATGACGACGGCTATGAGGCCTACGGAGAGGCTTACGCGCGTGCCTATCATTATCTGGCTCAGCACGTCGCGCCCGTAGCCGTCGGTGCCCATCCAGAAGGTGCGCGTGGCGACCTTGGCCACCTCGCCGCGCGGATAGCGCAGCAGCTCGCCGGTGTTGGGCGTGGAGCCGGTGTAGGTCTCAACCACGAGGGTGTCGCCGCTCCAGAGGGCCGAGTAGGCGGGGATGGCGCGGTAGGGCAGCGGCTCGCCGGCCATCATCCGCGCGAAGAAGCCTTTGCTGTGCCTGGCGCGGCTCGCAGTGCTGTCTTCGTACACGCACACGAAGGTGGCCTTGCTGCCGGGCTTCAGGGCCGACAGCTCGAGGTACTGCTGGTTGCAGTGGGGCGTGTGGTCGGGGGTTATGGTGTAGCCCAGCAGGGCCATCATGGCGAAGAGGGCTATGACGGCCACGGCACACATGGCCATGGGGTCGCGGCGCAGCTTGCGCCAGGTCATGGCGGTGAGCGAGGTGGACTGTGCCGGAGCCTCGCTGCGTGCGAAGCGACGCAGTTTCTTGCTGAGTATCTCCTGTAGATTCATGCTTTAGGGGTTTAGAGAAATCCCAGTTCCAGTTTCACCTCGTCGCTGAGGTTGTCGAAGCTCCACGGCGGGTTGAAGGTGAGGTCGACGTCGACGCTTTTAAGTCCTTCGACGCCCGCCACCATCTGCTTCACCTCCTCGAACATATACTCCGCCTCGGGGCAGTCGGGAGCCGTCATGGTCATGGTAATCTTGGCGTTGAGTTCGTCGTCGATGTCGATGCCGTAGATGAGACCCAGGTCGTAGATGTTGACTGGTATCTCGGGGTCGTAGATGTTGCGCAGCACGTTGACAATGGCCGACTTGAGTGTCTCTTTGTTGGGTTCCATACGTTGTGGCTTGAGTGGGTTATTGTTTGGCCCCTATGGCTGCCGCCGTGGCGTAGAGGCGCATCTGCTTCACCATCGAGGTGAGGCCGTTGGAGCGTGTTGGCGAGAGGTGCTCCTTGAGGCCTATCTCGTCGATGAAGTGCAGGTCGCTGGCCAGTATGTCCTGCGGCGTCTGGCCGTCGGCCACACGGATGAGGAGCGATATTATACCCTTAGTAATCACGGCGTCGCTGTCGGCCTTGAAGTAGAGGCGTCCGTCGCGCAGCTCGGCTTTGAGCCACACACGCGACTGGCAGCCTTTGATGAGGTTCGACTCGGTCTTGTCTTTCTCGTCGATGACGGGGCATTCCTTGCCGAGCTCTATGATGTAGGCGTACTTGTCGAGCCACTCGTCGTAGGCTGCGAACTCGGCCACTATCTGTTCTTCTATCTCTTTTACTGTCATATATTTGTAGTTGTTTATTTAGGCACTTTGTAGACCAGCAGTCCGGCGGCCAGGCCGAAGACGAGCTGAGGGAGGAGCACCGCCATGAGCGGCTGCAGGTTGCCGTTGATGGCAAACACCTCGGTAACACGCATGAAGACTATATAGCCGAAGGCTATGCTGATGCCAAGGGCCAGGTGGAGCCCTATGCCGCCACGCGTCTTGCGCGAGGAGATGGCCACCCCGATAAATGTCATAATGATGATAGCCAAGGGGTTGAGAAGCCGCTGATAGAGCTCTATCTTAGCCAGCACCACGGTACCCGCCGAGCCGCGTATGCGCTCCTGCTCTATGTGGCGGTTGAGCTGCGGCGTGGTCATGGTCTCTATGTGGGTCGACACGCGGTGGAAGTCCTCGGGCTTGAGCTTCAGGCTGATATCGGTCACGAAGCGGTGCTCAAGCTTCTCGCGGTCGCCATCGATATGCCGCCTGAAATAGCGCTGAGCCTCCCACAGTCCCGTGGCGGTGTCGTAGCGTATCACGTCGGCGGTCAGACGGTCTTTGAGCCGCCGCGAGGTGTCGTAGCTGTCGATGACGAAGCGGTAGCCGGTGCGGGCCTTGACGTCGAACGACTCAACGAACACCTGCTCCTGCGGGTTAGGCTGGAAGTGTATGTTGCTAAAGTAGTTGCGGTTCATGGCATAGGTATGCACATACTGCCGCTCGAACTCTATGAGCGTGCGGTTGCTGACGGGTATGACGAAGTTGCCGAGCAGCGCCACGACCATAGCCACGATGACCGAACCGAACACGTAGGGGCGCAGCATGCGCTTGTAGCTCACCCCGCTGCCGAGGATGGCTATTATCTCGGTGTTGCCGGCCATCTTCGAGGTGAAAAATATAACTGCTATGAATATGAACAGCGGGCTGTAGAGGTTGACAAACCCGGGTATGAAGTTCATGTAGTAGTTCAGCACTATCTCCTTGAGGGGCGCATGGTTGTGCAGGAAGTCGTCGAGCTTCTCCGACACGTCGAACGTTATGATGATAACGATAATCAACGCCAACGCCAGGAGGAAGGTCTTCAGGTACTTCCAGAGGATGTAGCGGTCGATGATTTTGTAGTGTTGCAGCACGGTGTATACAGTGGGCCGCCCCACGCTAATGCCTCGCGGCTATTCTGTCACATTCAGGTCGTGCTGGAAGCGGGTGAGGAGCTCCAGCGCGTTGCTCTTCACATGGATGAACTCGTCGACGCCGTAGCCTTTGTACGTGTCGACCATCTCCTTGGGATAACCTGCCAGCACTATGCGCTTCACCTTGCCTTTAAGGCCGTCGCACACCTCCTTGGCTATCTCGGCATACTCGTCGTCGTTCGAGCACATAACCACCACGTCGGCGTTGGCCTTCAGGGCTGCCTCTACGCCTTCGGCGGCACTGGCGAAGCCCGGGTTGTCGATAATCTCGTAGCCGGCTACGCCGAAGAAGTTGGTGGCGAAGCCCGAACGCGCCTTGCGCATGGCCAGGTTGCCATAGGTGAGCAGGAAGACCTTGGGACGGCGGCCGCTCTTCTCGGTGGCCAGCCTCAGCCGCTCGAAGGCCTCGGCACCGCGGTATTGGCGCAGGGGCTTGATGGTCTGACTTTCGGCATCGCATTTCTTGCAGCAGCAGCCCGACGCCTCTATCTGGTCGCTCATACGCTCGTTGAGGTTGGGGTACTGGTTGGTGCCGAGTATGGTGGTCTTGCGTGTGGCTATGTCCATGTCGCGCTGTGCGGCGATGCGTTCCACCTCGGCCTGCACATAGCCCTCGGCTATGGCCTTGGCGAAGCCGCCAAGCTCTTCGACCTTAAGGAACTCGTCCCATGCATAGCGGGCTATGCTGTCGGTGAGGTTCTCGATGTAGTAGCTGCCGGCGGCGGGGTCGACAATCTTGTCCATGTACGACTCTTCCTTGAGCAGCAGCTGCTGGTTGCGGCCGATGCGGTAGCCGAAGTCGTCGCTCTTCTTGTAGGCCGTGTCGAAAGGCACGGTGGTGATGCTGTCGGCTCCAGCTATGGCGGCCGACATGGTCTCGGTGGTGGTGCGCAGCATGTTCACGTAGGGGTCGTATATCGACTTGTTCCACAGCGAGCTCGTGGCGTGGATGAACACCTTCTTGCTGCATTCGCACTGCGGGTTGTATTGCTCAACCACCTTGCTCCACAGCAGTCGTGCGGCGCGTATCTTGGCAATCTCCATGAAGTAGTTGCTTCCGGTGGCGAAGCAGAACACCATGTTGCGTGCCACCTGGTCGGTGCTCAGGCCGCGCTCGGTGAGGTGCGCCATGATGTCGTTGGCGGCCGAAAGGGTGTAGCCCAGCTCCTGCACTATGTTGGAGCCAGCGTTGTGGATATGACGGCCGTTGACGGTCAGCACACGCATCGCGGGCAACTGCTCTTCAGCGTAGAGTATGAGGGCCTTGGCCTCTTCGTAGGCTGCTTCTTCGCCGTTGCGGTATGAGCCGTGGAGCAGCGCGTGACTGTAAGGGTCGCAGTTGCAGCTGCCTTGCACCTTCTTGGGGTCGTAGCCGGCTGCCTTCACAGCCTCGACGAAGAGTTTCAGCACCGACAGCATATCCTTGCCGCAGGTGAAGTTGATATGCGTCACCTCGGGGTTGATGCCTTTAAGCAGAGCCTGCATGTCGGCAAGGGTCTCGACCCTGCAGGTGCAGAGCCCAAGGGCCGTGGCACCGCGCTTCACGGCGTCGACCGCCGTGGCGTTGGCATCGGCTATGTTGTCAGCCTTGATGTCCTGACGTATGTCCCATGTGTTGCTGGCCTCCTGCTTTCCTCTCACATAAGGTGCCTCGCCGGGGTTGCTGTCAAGATATTCGAGCTTCTCGAGGTCCTCGGCTCTGTAGTAGGGCTTCACCTTGAAACCCTCCAAAGTTTTCCACACTAATTTCTTCTCATAATCCGCACCTTTGAGGTCTTTTATTATGACTTCTTCCCATTTTTCCGTTGATACCGGAGGAAATTCAGAGAACAATTTGTTGTCTTCCATGGTGTTGTGTTTTTACTTCGCTTATATTTTAAACTACAAATATACACTATTTTTTTAATATGTATGCAAAAAAGCAAAGGCACGCCATTATGTTTACGGACAAATGTGCGGGCAGATTTTAAATATTTTTAAGAATTTTTTGCACATGTTTGGGAAAATGTGTAACTTTGCAAAATGAAAACAATCAGCCGCGATTGGCTTAATCAATGATAATTATTGCGTTAAACCAAGGCAGCTGCTTGGATGGACAAGCCGAAAACCATTAAAAAGAGTAGGCACAACAAAACAAACAACAACAAATGAAGAAAGTATTTTTAACCATCGCTATCTCCTTCATGGCTCTTGCAGCCAATGCGCAGATTATCATCGGCGGCAACATCGGCTTTGGCATGACCAACGGCAACACTGTAACCACCACAACCATTGGCGGCACCGAAACCACAGTCACCGTTGACAACCCCTCCACCTCCAACTTCTACATCATGCCGAAAATCGGTTTTGGCATCAACGAGAAGATGTCGGCCGGCATAATCCTCGGCTACAGCACCACCACTGCCACCCGCTTCTTGAACGCTGCTCCGATAGGAGCCACCAACTATGAAGGCTGGCGCAAAGTCACCAACAACAGCATCAACATTACTCCGTATTTCCGCTACAATGCAGCCAGCCTGAACAACTTCACGCTGTTCTGCGAGGCCGCACTGCCCATCGCCATCTCTCCCGAGACCGCTATTAAGAACTACGAGTCCTATGACCTCGCCGGTAATCATGTTGAGACCAACGTCGACACCAAAGGTGCCAAGCAGACCTCCTTCGGCATCACGGTCACCCCGGGCCTCAACTACGCTCTCAACAGCCACCTGAGCATGGATATCTACTTCAACGCCATCGGCCTTGGCTACATCACAACCAAGACAACCACGGTCAACGAAACTCCCGCTGCAAAAGTCGTTGACGTCGACACTGACAACGACTTCGGCTTCAATGTCCGCACGCTTCCCGCTGCCGTGACATTCGGCATCAACTACGCTTTCTAACAAAGAGCATTGTTTTTCATAGTTTTTAGATTTTATGGGGAGACAGACACACGCCGTGTCTGTCTTCTTTTTTTGCCCCGACACCGGACAGGTAAATATATTTTTTCTTCCACAAATTCTGCAAATCCAATTTTTTTGCGTAACTTTGCAAAACCAAACAAGGCCATGAACAGTATAGACATAAGTATCCGTTTGCTTTTCTTAAATATCAAGAAAAGAGATGTCTATCGCCTATTCTGAAGACGATTTACAGCTACGTCTTCGGTGCAGCACATTAAGCAATTTATGTGTTTTTTGTGTATTTTATGTTTGGAAATCACCTTTTATTTTAAATTATTAACTAAAAAAATAATATTATGGAACTCCCATTTGCAGAGGCTTGGAAGATTAAAATGATTGAGCCTATTAAGAAATCCACACGCGAGGAACGCGAGAAATGGTTGGAGCAGGCCTACAACAACATCTTTATGTTGAAGAGCGACTACGTCTACATCGACCTGCTTACCGACTCGGGCACCGGCGCCATGAGCGACCGCCAGTGGAGCGCCATGATGATGGGCGACGAGAGCTACGGCGGCGCACGCTCATTCTTCCACATGAAGGACACCATCACCGAGCTCACCGGCTTCGAGTATGTCATCCCCACTCATCAGGGCCGCGCAGCCGAGAACGTGCTGTTCAGCTACCTGGTGAAGCCTGGCCAGATTATCCCCGGCAACGCCCACTTCGACACCACCAAGGGCCACATTGAGAGCCGCAAGGCCTTCGCCGTCGACGTCACCGTCCCCGAAGCCTACGACACTCAGCTCGAAGTGCCTTTCAAAGGCAATGTCAGCCTCGAGAAGCTTGAGAAGGTGCTGAAAGAGAACAAGGGTAATGTGCCTTTCATGGTTCTTACCGTCACCAACAATACCGTCG